>JBFZEZ010000278.1:0-4313 GCA_041306585.1 Spirochaetota bacterium
GGTCTTTTCCCTTTTGGAAATAAATTGCTTAATGATGATGAATTAGATGTAAAGCGCAAACAAGGGCCGGATTACAATGACCGGGCAGCCTGCATGAGGAGATAAAGATGAAAATAATTGACGAAGCGATAAAGAGCGGACGAACCGCGCTTTCCGAATTTGAATCCAAGAAACTACTTGCTCAATACAGCATCCCGGTGACAAGGGAAATCCTGATTGAAAGCAGGGAAAGCCTCAGGGAAGCCATCGAAGAGATAGGTTATCCGGTTGTTCTCAAGGGATGCTCGCCGGAGGTCGCCCACAAAACCGAAAAAGGCCTGATACGAGTTGACATCAGAAACGAGGATGAGGCGCTTGCGGCTTTTAAAGAGATCAGCGCGGGAATGAACGGTTCCGGCAATTCCGTCCTTGTTCAGGAAATGGTGCTGGGAAAAAGAGAACTTGTGGCAGGCCTGACAAGAGATCCCCAGTTCGGTCCGTGCGTCATGTTCGGGCTTGGAGGAATATTTACCGAAGTTTTAAACGACGTCTCTTTCCGGGTAGCCCCTCTGGAAGAATCCGACGCGCTGGAGATGATGCGTGAAATCAGGGGACATAAGATACTGGGCGCCGTCCGTGGAATGGAAGCTGTGGATACGACTATGCTCGCTGATATCCTGATCGCCATCGGAAAGATCGGCATTGAAAATGAAAATATTGCAGAGATCGATATCAATCCGCTGATCATAACAGGGAACAGACCCGTTGCAGTGGATGCCCTGATTGTACTAGGAACATCCCGGAAGTAAAAAACGGCCGTTTAAAAAGCGGCTTGAAAATAAAAAGGAGCTTTAATGGCACATTCCAATCATTTCCTCCAGGGGTTTTTTAACCCGGCATCCGTGGCAATTATAGGAGCAACCAACAATCCCCTGAAAATGAATTTCCGCGTACTCCAAAACCTGGTCCACTTAGGATACGAGGGCAGGATATATCCTGTCAACCCTAACGCCGGGGAGATACTCGGGATTAAAACCTTTGCGCGGCTGCAGGATATCCCTGAAAGTATCGACCTTGCCGTAATAGCAGTATCAGCGCATAAGGTTCCCGGTATAATAAGAGAGTGCGGCAGTAAAGGTGTTGAAAACATTGTTATCATCACCGGCGGTTTTTCAGAAGGTGGCGAGGGTGGCAGGGCGCTTCAACAAGAGATGGACGCCCTGATTAAAAATAACCGCATCCGGATCCTCGGTCCCAATACTCTTAGTCCGATTAATACGGCCAATAAACTTGCGATCAGCTTTAATCCCATTAAGAGACTGAGCCGGGGAAATATCTCTTTCGTCTTTCAGTCGGGGTTTTACGAACCTATGATCAACTGGTTGTTTTCGCACCTTGGGATAAACAAGATGCTTGATACAGGCAATAAAATGGATATTAACGAGCTGGATGCCCTCGAATATTTAGCAGAAGACCCCGACACCGGGATTATCGCAATGCACATAGAGAGTCTTCACGGCGATGCCAGGGGATTTTTTAATCGTGTCAAATCAGTCTCGAAGAAAAAACCGGTTATTATCCTGAAGGCTGGTCACACGCAGGCCGGTTCACGCGCCGCAGCCTCGCATACCGGCACCATGGCCAGTGAAAATAACGCTGTTTTCGACGGTGCGCTGCGGCAGGCCGGGGCCATCCGGGCTGAAAATATGGAAGCCTTTTTTGATCTTGCCAAGGCTTTTCAGTTTTGTCCATTGCCCCTGGGAAACCGCCTCGCTGTTGTGACACTTTCAGGTGGTGAGGGAGTAATGGCAACCGACGCCTGTGAAACGCACGGCATGAATCAGGCCGATCTCGGCGTGGAAACACGCCAAAAGCTTATGAGAATATTTCCAGAATGGGAAATTCCTTTCAATCCGTTTGATGCCGGTGTCTGCATGGAATTCCATCTTTCGGACCTGTCGGTTTTTTTTGATGCCCTCCGGGCCATACCGGAAGACAACGGTGTTGACTGTACGATAATGCAACTGCTGCCGTGGACATTAAATGAAAATATGACCCTTCCTGGCACCTCTGAAAACTTTGCCGGCGCCATGAGAGAACTTTATATCCAATGGCTGCTGAGCATGAAAAAATCCGGCAAACCCTTTGCCTTGTGGTGTGCTTCGTCGGGATCGACTGAAATGGCATTGATCGGGCAGATCGAAGCGGAGCGAATCCCCGTATTCCGGTCATCGGAAAGAGCGGTAAGGGCGCTTTCGGCAATGAATAAATACCGGGAGAGAATTTCACGGTAAATAGTACCATTAACACGAGATTGAGAGTGCAGCAGGGTTGGGTTCATCAAAATATAAGTACAGCTTTAACTAATTTGAATTATTGATATAATCTTTTAATAAGAAAGTCTGATTTCGGTTCAAAATAATTGACTGACGAGGGAAAATTATCTGATTAAATGAGCTTCATGGAAGTAGAATTTTAAGGTCTATGCCGCCTTGGTTTTAGACCGTTCGGTTGAGTTTTTTTTCAGTTGCCGCTTTATAGGGTTCATCAGAACATATAAGCAGCTATAATATATTTGAATCATTATATAATAATTTAATAAAAAAGTCTGTTATGGTTCAAAATGATAAATGGGAAATTTTATGGGATGTTTTAAATTTTTAAACTTGCCGTCAAGAATCAAACATTTATTCGCCTTCGCGAGTTTATGGCCAGGCATCACAGCTTTTCCGGTTTTTTGCTCCCGATTGAACCAGCCGCCTGAGAGATATCATTAGGCAGAGATTTCTATGCTACTTTACCATTAAATCAATATTGGCAAACAATGGAAAATGGTCGGATGGGTAACATTTTTTCCATTGCGGCTGAATAATTGTTGCGTCCTGGACCCTGGCAGAAGAAGGGACAAAAATATAGTCAAATTTGAACCGGAAAAAATAACTGCGAAACCCGTGAAAGGTAGCGGCATGCCGGCCACCTGGATATAGCGCCCGAAAGACGTCCGTTAATGGTTCGGGATTTAACACACTCCCTGTTGTTTTGATTCTTAAAGGAATTTTACCTTTTAAATATTGTATGGGCGCGCTCTTTTCTCTGGCATTAAAATCACCTGTCAATACGAAAGGGTCCGGAGAAGATCGCGTATGAATAAACCGGGTCAAAAAAGCTACGCTGTTTTTTCGTGAACGCCAGGAAATATGATCCAGATGAACATTGTAAAAATAAAAAGCCTGTTTTGAGTCTTTTTCAATCAGGCGCACCCAGGTACATGTTCGCGGGAGTATGTTTCCCCACCCCTTTGACCCCTGAATATCGGGGCTGTCTGAAAACCAGAATGTGCCCCCCTCAGATAGGAAGAAGCGCCTGGCATCATAAAAAATGGCATTGAACAGCCCCTTTGTGCCACCCAAACTTCCACTGCCAACCGCCTCATATCCGGGAAGCATGGTGCGAATTTCTGATACTTGAAAGTCCAACGCTTCCTGCAGACCTAAAATATCCGGGCGATAATGATTCAGCAGTTCGGACACACGGTTACGTCGAAATATCCAGTGATTTTTGCCGTCTCTTGCCGTACCGCGCCTAATATTAAAACTCATGACATTTAAGTTCAATCCTGACTTTGGAATTTTTCGCAGGGAATTGAAAACCGAAGGCCAAACATTCGGCTCACAAACCGGCTTACGAATTTTAGCAATTGATTTTTTTGCGAATATGAGACCTTTCTGTATTTTCTTAACCATATTTTATATAACCTGTTTGTAATAAAGTTGAACCGAAACAAATAGTTAATTAACCGCCAATGGTCCCGCCAATCAGAATGGCAGACAGGAGGAATTACCTGTGCATGACTGGACGGGTTTATCGCATGTAAGATGGAATTGCAAATACCATGTTGTAATTGCCGGTTGATTGTTTTCGTATTGTGATATAATAAATAATCAAAGATTATAAGCAGTTTAATTTGAGGTCATCAGGAATGTCTTCAGGAAAAATCAAAGAGTATCAGGAAAAAATCGAATTTTATGAACTGGTCCTGGACAACATCCGAAATGGCGTGATGATAACCGATCCTGACGGGAAAATCATTTTCTTCAGCGTAGCTTATGGAAATTTCATAGGTATTGATCCGAAATCGACAATCGGGAAAAATTGCGCCGAAGTTGTTGAAAATACCCGCATGCCGACGGTAGCAAAGACCGGAATTCCTGAAATCAATCATCCCCACCGGATAATGGGCCAGGATATGGTGGTTCAGCGCATCCCAATTAAAAAAGACGGAAAGGTTATTGCCGTCTACGGCCAGGTTATGTTCGAGGATGTCCGGGACGTGC
>JBFZEZ010000279.1:0-3434 GCA_041306585.1 Spirochaetota bacterium
CCGGGGAATCTTAAACATTTATCCGGTTGAATATTTTAAAAACGGCTTTCAGATAGTAGTGCCATTCAATATCCTGCTCTGTTTTGATCGTAGTTTCTTTCCTCGTGTCACCCATATGAAATGGCGGGTATCCCGGAAAAAATAAAAAAAAAGCTTTGTTGAAACAGACATCTCAATAAAACCTGTTCGATTCATTTCTCTGACAGGAGGGGTTCTCACCCCTCCCTGCCCCACCCCCGGGTGATATCCGGTGGGCAGGGTTGATTGGGATTCTGTGATAATTTTAACGAACTAAGTACGGCATCTTTCGCATTGAGGGGACACACACATACGATCATTCGGCATCAGCCCCGGGAGTGTCGGTATGAGGGTGCTGCGATCAGAGGGATATTGAGATAACGGGAAGGGTTTCCTACGAAACTGGTGAAACAACCCCCAGTATAAGGAAATTCTGAATGGACATTTTCTTGGTTCATGTCCGTTTCAACAGGAAAAAAAAAAATAATCAATCGATAAAAACGGGTACCTGCCGGAAAGAATCAACATCAAAAAGGCCGTGATCGGTTACCCTGAGATGAGGTATCACGGTCAGGGCAAGGAACGAGAGATACATAAACGGGTCGGCAATTGCCCCCATTTCTTCCGCATGTGCATTGAGTCCTGATAATAAACCATATACGTCTTCATAAGAACGGACTGACATCAGCCCGGCACATTCGAGGGGAAGACAGGTGACTTTTGTCCCTGATACCGCGGCCATCCCGCCTCCACCTGAAATGATGGTGCCGACAGAGGTCCTGATATCTGAATCGTTCGTTCCGGTTGCGATAATATTATGGGAATCATGTGATACGCTGCTGGCAAGAGCCCCATTTTTCAGTCCGAAACCATGTACGAGTCCGGTTCCGACAGAATGATTCAGATAACGGCTGCATACAACGATTTTCAAAATATCACGTGAAAGATCAGGGATCTCATTTCCATCGATCTCATAGTTCAGTGTACTGGTCAGGATCTGGTGAGGAATGATTCCTATGACGCGGGCGGTCCCGGTGCCGGGAATAAAAATGTCCTTCTCTTTAGGTACATTGCAGAGAAATTTTTTCGAAATGATTCCTTTTTGCTGATACCGGCTTTCTTTAACGCATTTGCCGCATTTAAACGTGACATCGACATCAAATGCAGAATCCGGTTTAAGGATGCAGAAGTCGGCAATTTTACCCGGGGATAATGCCCCCCTGTCCGCCAGAAGGAATCGTTCGGCAGGGGTTAATGTTGCCATCCTTATCGCCAGTTCGGGTTCGGTCCCATATTCGATAGCCTTTCTGACACAATCATCAATATGGCCGTTTTCTACAAGCATGTCAACATGCCTGTCATCAGTGGCAAAACAGCACCTGCATGCAGTATGCCCTGTTATGATCGGAACAAGTTCTTTTAAGTTTTTTTCAGTAGAACCTTCCCGGATAAATATGTACATGCCTTTCCTGAGTTTTTCAAGGGCTTCACCCGCACCGGTACATTCATGATCGCTCTGAATCCCGGCAAGGACATATGCATTCAGGTCATTGCCTGAAAGCAGGGGTGCATGGCCATCGACAAGAGGGAACATCCTGATTTTTTTCCATACCTCTTCATCAAGGGCGAGCACACCCGGGACATTCATCATTTCTGCAAGCCCGAGGACTCCTGGTATTCCCTTAAACCCGGAAAGATCTGATGCATTCAGTACTGCACCTGCCCTGTCAGCCGGTGTTGCAGGGACACATGAAGGAAGCATGATGAAAATATCGACCGGAAGGCCTTCGCGTTCGGCGAGCATATATTCCAGACCTGCACTCCCGCATACATTACCGATTTCATGGGGATCTGCAATGACCGTTGTTGTCCCATGCCGTACGACAAGCCTTGCATATTCATGGGGACAGAGAAGTGAACTTTCAATATGCACATGGGAATCGATGAGGCCCGGTACCACCCGCCGGCCTTTAAGGTCGTATTCCACAATTCCCTTGTATTCTCCGGTTCCGATGACAACTCCGTTTTTTACGGCGAATCCGGAATTTTCCCATTCACATGTAAAAGGGTTGAAAACTTCTCCATTATAAAAGACGATATCTGCGGGGACATTTCCGCGTGCCGCTTTCATATACTTTTTTGAATTAAACCCTGACATCACGTATCACCGTATATCTCTGTTCATCACCGGTAACGATCGAGAGATAGACTTTATAGGTTCCCGGTGTAAGGTTTGCCGGGATATGTACCCTGCTTGTCCCGCTTATAATTGATACAAGTTCTGATTTCTGGAAAACCTGGTGCTGCTCAAAATCCCTGGTCTCATACACGGTCATGCGAAGGATACGCATGGTGGTATTCCCGTCATTGGAAAGAATAACGTTAAATCCCCCGTCAGAATAAGATACATCGCCTATATTGACCGAAAGACACCCTGCACATGCAATGGCTGCCAGCGCCAGCAGCCCGGCAAGCCGGAATGTTCTGGAGAGCATACTTTCTTTCTCGATCTCGCAGGCTAAAAAGACACTGATCAGTCGACAATAAATTATATCCTGTAAAAATAATACCGGCAGAAAAATATGGGCAGTTTTTACATAATTCCCTGCTTTTAGTGCATAAAAAATGCTTTAAATAAGAACGGTAATAGTATTCCGGTATGAGGGTGTGGGAAAAATGAATGAAATTGTCATTATCGGGCTTGCCATGGGTTTTGTGTTCAGCTTTATCTGCAGCCTCGTGCTGCTCAAAATGGGGCAGATAATTGACCGTTTCCCCACCGGACATGAAGAGGCGCGTGAACGCAGCATCGCGAGCCCGGTTGAATTTACACGTCTTTCAGTAATCCTGTTCTGGATATTATTTGTAATTGGGAGTCTCATGGTCCTTCAGGGAACAAGGGTTATGCTTGTTGCAGGGATTGCAACGCTGTTTGGTATCTGTCTGTATCTTATCACTGCGGTGATATTTTCGTTTGCGGTATTTAACCTGATGCAATCACGAAAGCAGGACCCGTCAGGGGTGTCTCCTCCTTCTTTTTTTTCCTTCGGGGTCCTTAAAAGACCGGCACGACCGGCAGGGCAATCATCTGAAAAAAGGGATAACTGAAGAGTTATTCAGTGGAAAGAAGTGCGAAAAGCAGGTGTTCAGAGATATCCTGACGGGAAAGATGCGGGGTCTTCCCCCTTCCGCACCCCCACCCTGCCATTTTCAATATCATTCATTCCAGGATCACTGGTTCAATCACAATTATCGCGGATACACTCCTGCTATCATTGCCATCAGCCCCCGTGAGTGTCCCCATGAGGAGTATGCGGGAAAGTGTAAACAGGACGGATTTAACATGAGGGGGTGAAGGGGGCGGAGCGGGAAGTCCCCGATCTTCAGGCCGGGGTAGTTAGCAAGAGCGAAAAAAA
>JBFZEZ010000280.1:0-5758 GCA_041306585.1 Spirochaetota bacterium
TGGAAGACTGGCGGTCGATTCCTGCATGTTTCCCCTGTACGAAGTAGTCAACGGAAAATACAGGTTGACCTATCGGCCCGATCCGATTATTCCCATCAGGGATTATCTTTCCGGCCAGGGACGTTACAGGCATCTCACCGAACCGGATATTGAAAAAATCAATGACATGGTCGGCAAGGAATATCAGAGGATCGTAAAAATGAGCGGCGAGGTTTGATTATGACTGTCAACATCGAAAAAATTGATGAAATAATAGCTAGATACGAGAAATCCGAGGAATCCCTTCTTGCAATCCTGCAGGACTTTCAGCGGGAGTTTCACTATGTTCCCGAAGAGGGGATGAAGAGACTGAGCGATGTCCTGAATGTCTCCGAGTGCAAGATTTACGCGATGGGGACGTTTTACAAGGCCCTCTCGCTGGAACCCAGGGGAAAGCACACCATCAAAGTATGCATGGGGACGGCCTGCCATCTTAAAGGCGCTGGCCAGATCATCGAGACATTTGAGCGGGGACTTAATGTGGAGCGGAACCATACCACCAAGGATAAGAAGTTTACGATCGAAAGCGTGAATTGCGTTGGGGCGTGCGCCATGGCGCCGGTTGTCGTGGTGGATGAAGACTATTTCGGTCATACCAGGCCCTCGAAGGTCAATGATCTCATCAATAAATACAACTAAAGGGTAAATGCAGATGCCGACAATCGTGTCTTTTGACCAGTTGGAAAAAAATAGAGAGAAACTCCGGGCGTCCGTCAACCCCGAGCTATCCACAATTTTGGTCTGTTTCGGAACCGGGTGCCAGGCAAACGGCGCGCGTAACGTTGCCAGTGCCTTCACCGAGGAGATAAAAAAGCAGGGTATTGAATTGAACGTTGAGCTCGGGTTTAAAACTACCGGTTGCCATGGATATTGTGAGAACGGCCCTCTGGTCGTGCTGCGGCCGCAGGATATTCTCTATTTGAGGGTGAAACCAGAGGACGTCCCTGAAATCATTGAAAAGAGCGTCAAACAGGGGATAGTCATTGAAAGGCTTATTTATAAAGACGTCAATACCAAGGAAGAAATAGCGCAGTATCATTCAATTCCATTTTATTCCTACCAGAAGCGCATCGCGCTTCGTAATATCGGAAATATCGATCCTACTTCGATTGAAGACTATCTGATTCAGGACGGATACAAGGGCCTGGCAAAGGCGCTTATGATGGACCCAGATGCGATTATAAAAGAAATCGAGGAGTCCGGTTTGAGGGGCCGCGGCGGTGGCGGATTCCCCGCCGGCAGTAAGTGGCGATCCTGCAAATCCGTTGAGTCGGATGTCCGCTATGTGATGTGCAATGGAGATGAGGGTGACCCCGGCGCGTTTATGGACCGTTCCATCATGGAGGGCGATCCCCACTCGGTGATAGAGGGAATGATCATCGGCGCGTACGCCATAGGCGCGGTAAGCGGATACATATATGTGCGTGACGAATATCCCCTCGCGGTGAAGAACCTCCAGATTGCCATCGCAGCGGCGCGCGAAATGGGATTTCTCGGAAAGAACATCCTCGGATCAAAGTTCAATTTTGACATCAAGATCACCAGGGGGGGCGGCGCGTTCGTCTGCGGCGAATCCTCGGCACTGATGAGGTCGCTTGAAGGAAAGGTGGGCGAACCAAGGGCAAAATACATCCGCTCCGTCGAGAAGGGGCTGTACGACAAGCCGTCGGTGCTCAACAACGTGGAAACCTGGAACAACGTCCCCATGATTATCCTAAACGGCTCCTCTTGGTACGCCGGTTTCGGCACCAAAGGCTCCAAGGGAACGAAGGTTTTTTCGCTCGTCGGAAAGGTCAACAACACCGGGCTCGTGGAAGTGCCCATGGGCATCACCATCCGTGATCTCGTTGAAAAGATAGGCGGGGGCATTCTCGGCGGAAAGGCCTTCAAGGCGGTACAGACCGGCGGCCCATCCGGCGGATGCATCCCCAAAGAGCTTGCCGACCTTCCGATAGATTTTGACAGCCTCACCAAGGCCGGTTCCATGATGGGCTCCGGCGGCATCATCGTCATGGACGAAAATACCTGCATGGTCGACGTTGCCAAATATTTCATCGGGTTTCTTGCCGAGGAATCGTGCGGTAAATGCACTCCCTGCCGGGACGGTCTGCCAAGGATGCATAAGATTCTAACCGCAATTACCGAAGGCAGGGGAAAGGACTCGGATATAGAGACCCTCGAGGAATTATGCGATGTTCTCAGCTACGGCGCCCTGTGCGGCCTGGGGTCTTCGGCCGCGAACCCGGTCCTTTCCACGATTCGATATTTCAAGGATGAATATGCGGCCCACATCAGGGATAAAAAATGCCCGGCTGGCGTTTGCAAGGAATTGATCACGTACCGGATCGACGCGAAATTCTGTACCGGCTGCACCCTGTGCGCAAAAAAATGTCCCCAAGAGTGCATCACGGGCGAACGCAAAAAGATCCACGTCATCGATGAAGCGAAATGCATCAAGTGCGGCATATGCAAGGACGTTTGCAAATTTAATGCTGTTATGATTGAATAGGAAAACTGATATGGAAAAAGTTGCTATAACCATAAACGGGCGCGTGTGCGACGGCTACAGGGATCAGAGTGTTCTGAATCTGGCGCGTGAGAATGGCATCCACATACCCGCTCTCTGCTATCATCCCGAGTTGGTCTCCAGCGGCGGTTCATGCCGCGTGTGCTTGGTGGAAGCCCACCAGAACGGAAGGATGAGGCTCGTAACCTCGTGCAATTATCCCGTGCGTGAAGGGCTTGAGATCAAGACCGATACGGACCTGGTAAAGAAAATACGCAGGGGTGTCATGGAGCTTCTACTGTCCAGGGTGCCGGATTCCGATGTGATAAGGGACATGGCCGCTATGGACGGCATTACCGAAACGCGTTTTTTCAAGGACGAGGGCAAGGACAGCAGGGGGAAATGCATCGCCTGTGCGCTCTGTACGCTCGTATGCGAGGAAGTGGTGGGCGTCTGCGCCATATCCATGCTTAACAGGGGCCGAGATAAAACGCCCGGGACCCCGTACCATAAATCGAGCAACGCCTGCATCGGGTGCGGCGCTTGCGCCTACGTGTGTCCGACGGGCGCCATCTCCCTCGTGGATGAAGACGGCACGAGAACGATATGGGACAAGAAGTTTTCGATGATAAAATGCAGCGTGTGCGGGATACCCCACATCCCCGAGATCCAGGCCGACTGGATCGTCAAGACCACTGGAAAGGACCGTTCATTTTTTGACAAGTGTCCGAACCATCGGTAAAACCCTGGCCGGTCTCGTGCTGGCGCTGATTGCTGACGGGCTGCTCATGATAGAGTAGGTCAATCTCCTCAAAAACAGCATCATTTTTTTTCTCCTGACGCATGTCGTATGCATTGCAGCGTTTTCCCGCGGTTATACGTTTGTCGTGTCCGACCTTCTTCTTGCAATTAATGCTTTTATCAAACCGATTCCGCACAGCACGGTCTTAACGTGGTCGTTATACGCCCCTGCCCGGTTTCTGATTGCTTTATCGTGTTTTCGATAGCGGGCGCATTAACTGCGTGATTTTAAACAATTCTCGCGTAGAGCCCCCTGATCAGGTGCCGTCACCGTTTTTGATCCTATAAAGATGTGGTTCTTTCCGAACATGCGAACGCGTCCGGGTGAAATGTCTGAAGATATGGGCGTGTCGTACGGCCGTAGTATACGGGTTACTATGTCGGCGGGTGCGAAGATCCTTTTGCCCTGCCGGGTTGCAGCGTAACAGCGCGTGTTGTTGTTTATCGCTATAACATGGGAAATTTCCTCAAGGATGTCCTTGTGTCTGCCAAAAATATCATGCACCTTCAGGGTTAATTCATCTGTCTTTACAATCGCCAGTTCCGGGTTTTTATAATGTACCCTTTTGATATGATTCCGGTTATAAACTGTTACTGTATCGTACCTGCTGATAAACCAGGAATCATTTCTTTTAAATGTGATCCATTTATACGGCATCTGGTTGAAATTCATTGGTATTGAATCTGTGCCGATAGTTGTCCGCATGCCGGTTTTTCTTTTGAATTCCGGGAAATCTGCAAGAGAGTCATTCAGTTCTTCAGAGATTTTCATTATGTGGGCATGCAGTTTATCGAAGTCGGAGCTCCCTATTATATACCGGGAGCGGTAATAATTAAGGCTTTTCTTCAGTTCTGAAATGGGTATTAATCCTGGTATGGTATTGAAATCTTTGAAAATCAGGAAAAGGGCATCGGTGAGTTTTTCTATTGCGAGATATAAGGGTTCAAAATTTTTATATCTCCCTTCAAGTTTGAGCATGGAGTCTTCAAGGTCATGCCAGATGCTATCTATTTTCTGGATATTATTATTCCAGAAATCCGTATAAAGGTTCAGACCCAGTGATTGCGGTTTCTGATTGTGCATATAAATACTCCCATAAAATTATAATCACAATATTTGAATGAGTCAATGAATTAATATTCACATATTGGAAAATAGTAAGGGTAGTAAAATAATTTTGTAGGTATCGCCATCCATTATTCATGAAGATCCCCCCACACCCCCCTGATTTTTTTACCCAGAGATGTGGGTAATGAGTAGAACCTACCGAGGGGGCTTCATAATCAAGATGCGGAAGCAAGTCATCCTGCATCCCGCGAAGATGGTGCAGCCGGCCACGATATTTTTTTATTTTTCTGAAATTTATTGCGGCCGGGGACATGTGGCTTTAGGGGGGCATTTGATTGCAGCCGCAGGCTGCGGTATGCAATATTACAAACAAAAAATCAAGAATTGTTTAAGACATATATTGTCTGGAAATTTTTCCCTGAAAAAAGTTCTGCCCTATTGGCACGAACGAAATCATAAAATAATATTGATAATATAAATTATATATCAAGTCATCTGCAACTCCGGAGGGGGTGACTTGATAAGAGTATTATTAAAGGAGTGGGTATATGTGTATTAAAAAAGTATTTTTAAAAAAATACATAGAAAGCGTTATGAAAATTTTCGCTTCAATTCTGTTTATTTTTAGTTTAAGCATTGTTACCTCATGCTTTGAACTATCGAAGAACGAATCTTCTTCACCCATTAAAGTTGAAGTTGAGCAAAACGATGAAATCAATGGGTCTAAATTGAAGTTTACTATGACAAACGAGGGAAGTAATGATTTAGTTTTTTTTGATAATGACATACCTCCTCAAGTTTTAGAGGATGGCACAACTCCCTGGTACAACAAACAATACTTCATAGTAACAGATGAAAATGGGAATGAGGTTCCTTATATCGGAAGGTATGCATATGTTATGAATACTAGATCACGTTGGGTTGAACTGAAATCCGGTGACAGCAAGGAATTTATCGTTGACCTGGCCGGAGAATATGATATTTTGAATACTGGCAAATATAACATTTCATATGTTTCTTCTGTGATGATTGAAGACGAAAGCAGCTTTACTCAAAGAGATCTTTCTCGGTATTATGATGATGTTAATCCTGTTGATTCTTCTGAAAATTTTGAAGATTCTATATCTAGAATTGAAGATAGTGATACCACAGATGTTCAAGAGGAAAATATAGTATCAAATGAAATGGAAATGGGATTTGATGATGCAGAGCTTGAAAACGTATCGAGGAAAAAACCACCAAAACCACCAGCAGGCGGTGGCGGTTCTTGCAGCGCATCTTCATTTGACAAAGATAAAGCATTAGCAAAAACCTTGAGTGCTTCTGCTGTGTCCAATCTATAC
>JBFZEZ010000281.1:0-3954 GCA_041306585.1 Spirochaetota bacterium
TTGACGACGCTGCCGGGAGCAGGAACACCTCGGTGTTAATCGCCGCAGGGTTTACCCCGGGACGTTTCCAGAATACCGATGAATCGGTTTCCCACAGGTCAACTGCGACGAGCCAGTCGAGACGTTCGAGCGCCTGTGCTTCTTTTTTTGCATTCGGTCCTCCGACCACCGGATTGGTGCCGAAGAAGAATCCGCCCTTGATCTTCCCCACAAACATATCTTCAAAGAGGATGATGTGCGGGGTCGGTTTCGCGGCTTTGGGTATCCAGTCGTAGCAGAAATCATTCTTCTTAGTTGCGGCGTCTCCGTACCATGCCTTGAGCATGCTGATGAGATACTTCGGCCGATTCTGCCACCAGTTGACGCTCATGGGGTCTTCTGTTTTCGGTATGGTGTCCATGTAAGCTTTCAGGGTGGGATGTTTTTTTGCAAGCGGAGCAGGATTGTATCCGGTGAGCAGGTGCCACAGGAGCCCCGCATCGGTAGATCCCTGCACATTGGATTCACCGCGCAATGCGTTAATTCCGCCTCCCGCAAGGCCGATGTTCCCCATGAGAAGCTGGAGAATGGCAAATGCCCTTACGTTCTGAGTGCCGACCGTGTGCTGCGTTGTCCCCATAGCGTAGAGGATCGTCGCAACCTTTTCGGGCCGGTGGGTTGTGGTAAACAAATCGGCGACCTTCAGGAATATCTCTTTCGGGCAGCCGGTAACCCCTTCGACAATCTCAGGAGTATAACGAGCATAATGCTCTTTCATTAGTTGGAACACGCAGCGCGGGTCTTTCAGGGTTTTGTCCATCTTCGGGATTTTTTTATCGTCAACCTGATATGCCCACAGTTTCGGGTCGTATGCGCGTTTACCGGCGTCATAGCCGTTGAACAGTCCGTCGTTGAAGGTGTACTTGTCGCTTACGAGGTAGGAAGCGTTGGTATACTCAACAACATACTCCCTCTGTATCCGTCCGTTTTGGAGTGCAAAGTTGATGAGCCCGCCCATGAACGCGAGATCGCTTCCCGGCCTGATTGATGCGTACATGTCGGCCAGCGAGGCAGATTTTGTATAGCGCGGATCCACAACGATGAGTTTCCCGCCGTTGTCGCGCGCTTTCTGTATCCATTTGAAAGAAATGGGATGGTTCTCTGCGGGGTTGGCCCCCATAATGAGAATGATGTCGGCATTTTTTATATCGATCCAATGATTTGTCATAACACCGCGTCCGAATGTGGCTGCCAGACCGGCAACCGTTGCGCTGTGTCAAATACGCGCCTGGTGTTCCAGGTATGTGATGCCGAGGGTGCGCGCAAATTTGGAAACAACATATGCCTCCTCGTTGTCAAGGGCAGCCCCGCCGAGGCTGAAGAGCCCCTCTGCCCGGTTTACGGTCACATCGCCCTCCTTTTCCACGAAGGTAGCATCGCGAGTGTCCTTGATTTTTCGGGAAATCATGGCTATTGCCTTGTCCCATGAAATTTCTTCCCACTCAGTACCCCCCGGTTTGCGGTACTGCACCTTATCGAGACGGCGTTTTGCCGGGTTTACGGCGATCTGGTAAAGGGCATTCCCTTTTGAACAGAGGGCCCCTTTATTGATGGGATGATCAGGGTCCCCTTCAACATTGATAATTTTTCCTTTTTTCGCAGAAATAATGATTCCACAGCCTACGCCGCAGAATGGACATATAGTGGTGCTTTCTTTTGCACCCGAAAGTTTGTTTCCGAAACTTTTACAGCCGCTTGCGAACGACGCACCGCCTAAAAAACTGCTTGCGGTTGTCAGTCCTGCCAACGATAAAAATTCCCTTCTGGTTACGGACATGGTGTTCCTCCTCTAATGATGCTGATTTTATGTTTCCTGAGGTCGTATATAACCGACCTGCAGAGGGATATTTAAAATTATGTAGATAATAAAATTATGAAGAAAAAATTGATGCAGGACCTCCTCTTTCCGGGAATGATGCAGGCTTTTGTCACCTTTATCTTCTGCGTATGTTTTTATTTAAATAATTATACATACACATCGGTGTTTTAAGCTGCATCTCTTCTTTCCAAGGATGGGAGGCAAGGAGATTTCTCTCAGTACCCAATGGCCGCGTTTCATAGCATTTATGCCGTAGAAGGCGCGACTCGAAGAGAGTAATTATTTGAAAATATCATGATTAAGTTCTATTATGTCAATAAAATTATTTAAATTTTTATTGAATCCGGGTAACAGGTCATTTATCGGGGGCAACAACCCATAACATGTCATTCCCGCGCAGGCGGGAATCCTTAAATCGCGTCTAGCGAGAAGGATCCCCGTATGCACGGGAATGACATATGGTTGAAAGATCAAGGTTCACCCCCGAAAAATGGGTATATACGAATCCAGGAATAATCATGGATTCAATAATTATATTTGACACAGATTAAACATCAAAAGAAATTAGTATTATGCGGTAAACGTAACAATCCAATGTGGAGTTAATAAAATGATCAATCATGCACATAATTTTTCAGTAATAAAATCAAAAATCCTGGAAAAAGAGATCTTCCCAGCTGATGTGGTTGAATTTTACCAGTCTCTCTTTGATTACCAGGAAAAGTGGACCCGTGAATTTGCTGGACACGGGTATTTCACCCCCATTAAAATCAGCGGCGTGCCTTTAATCAGCAAAGATAATTTCATCCTCCCGGTGATGATGCAATGCTCATCCACTGATTCATTGAAAGAATTGATGGAAATTATTATGAAGTTTCAGAGTGGGCTTGATTTTTCACTTCTACACTCAGGACCAGATTACATTGCACAGCTTGACCGGTCGGTTAAATATTTTTTAAGCAGGGATATCGACGGGCTTACCCTTGAAGCGCGGGAGAGGAACATCGATCTTGAGGGATATATATTCATCATTGCAAACTGGATCAAGCCCATGATCGCAGCCCTGTATGAAGCACTTCAAAAAGAAGGAAAAATCGCAGATCTTTCACAATGGGGGGAATCAACCTGCCCGGTGTGCGGTTATCTTCCAGACATGAGCAAGATTGTCGCTTCAAAAGATAATACCCGAGTGCTGCACTGCGGGCTGTGCGAACATGAATGGAGTTATAAGCGGATCAGCTGCACCGTGTGCGGCAACGAAGACCACGAGACCCTCGGGTATTATATATACGACGATGACCCTCTTTACCGTTTCGATTTCTGTGCTGCCTGCCGCGGATATATCAAAACAATCGTCGTTCCCGCAGGCCAGGATGATGTCCGGTATGATCTCGCAGTGGAAAATATCGCATCGAGTTTTCTGGATGCTTCAGCAATTGAAATGGGGTATCAGAGGCCGTAACCGGTTTTTAATTACTCGAGTAATTGAGATATGCATGAATGGGAACCTGTGTCAACTGCAAAGAATAATCAAATTTCAGCATACATAACAGCAGGTGGAGCGAGCTCCCGCTTTAGGGGGGATAAATCGGTCCATATCTACAACGGGAAACCGTTGATCAAGCATGTATATGATGTGCTTGCTTCGGTTTTTGGTGATGTGTGCGTCATTTCCAACGACGCCGGGAAATTCCAATTTCTTGGATGCACGACAATGCCTGATATCATCCCCGGGCTGGGGCCCATCGGCGGGATCATGACAGCACTTACCCATTCAAAGACAGAAAAAATTTTTATGTGCGCGTGCGACATGCCTAATCTGTCAGCGTCATTTATTGCACATATGATTGAAGTGAGTACTGCTCATGATATTATTGTTCCGCGGACCGGTAAGGGCTACCAGCCCCTGCACGCCGTGTATTCGAAGAAATGCCTCCCTTATATCAATGAACTTATCGGCCAGGGGCGGCGGCAGATTATTTCGTTTTATGACAAGGTTGATGTTTGTGAGATCGATGAGGATGAAGTAAAAAAATTTGCCGACCCGGAGGTTCTTTTCTCAAATATAAATTTTCGGGAAGACCTGGGGTGATATG
>JBFZEZ010000282.1:0-5088 GCA_041306585.1 Spirochaetota bacterium
CGCGATCAGCAAGCGTGAAACGCAGCGGTATCCCAAGCGGCCCCACCTGGAGGATGGAGAGCCCCATTATGAGGATGTGACCGTGTACCCCCTGGTTGCCAACGGTGTTGACGGCGCGGTGATCCGTGTGGATGATGTGACCGAGCGGGTGCACCTCGAGGAGGTCATGGTGCAGTCGGAAAAGATGCTTTCGGTCGGGGGCCTGGCCGCGGGCATGGCCCATGAAATCAACAATCCCCTTGCCGGTATCGTGCAGAACGCCGAGATCATTGAAATGCGCATGACAGGGGACCTTCCGGCCAACCAGAAGGCGGCGATCGATGCCGGGACGACCCTTGATGCCCTGAAGAACTACATGGCGGCACGGAAATTGTACGATATCATTGCGGATATCCGCACCTCGGCGATGCGTGCCGCGGCCATCGTGCAGAACATGCTGAGCTTCGCGCGGAAAACCACGCATGAGATCGCGATGCACGATCTTGCCGACCTGCTGTACCAGACGGTTGATCTGGCCAGGGCAGATTATAACCTGAAAAAGGAATACGACTTCAAGAAAATCGTGATAGAACGTGAATTTGAACCCGGGCTTCCCCCGGTACCCTGCGAGAGGGGGACGATGCAGCAGGTTTTTTTAAATATCCTCAGGAACGGGGCAGAGGCCATGAGCGATGCGGGGACCGTGGAACCATGTTTTGTCCTGCGCGGATGGCTCGAAGAGGGGAGGGTTATCATCGAGATCGAGGACAACGGCCCGGGCATGGACGAGGCGACCCGGAAGCGGGTGTTCGAGCCTTTCTTCACGACCAAGCCCGTGGGCAGGGGGACCGGGCTCGGGCTTTCAGTGTCGTATTTTATTATCACCGAAAACCACGGCGGGGAGATGCACGTGGAATCGTGGCCGGGCGTGGGCACGAAGTTCATCATAAAGCTGCCGACAGAGCGGGCGGAAGGGCCATGAAGCGCGATGTTGATTTTTTTCCATGATTGAGATTATATTTCTGGAATCCGGGCTTCTCTGCAGTCCGAAAGAGATTTTTGTGGAGGCTATATGCAACTGGAAAATAATAAAAGGTTAAAAATTGCTGTAATTGGTGCCGGCGCAGCAGGGATGGCTGCAGCATTTATTCTTCAAAAAAAACATGATATTGTATTATTTGAAAAGGAACCGGAAATTGGGGGTCATATACGATCTATTGAAATTGAAGATGGAAAATATCTTGATATAGCTTTTGGTGTGTATAATTCTCGAAGTTATAAAAACTTTGTAAATTTTTTAGAAAAATTGAATGTTTCAACTACATCTACACCCATAAGGATTAAAACCTATGATAATTGTTTTCAAGAACAGATATCTGCCAATTTTTCATGGAAGGCATTTCTTCCAACACCCGCAAATATTAAAAACCTGTATATTTTTGGAAATTTTATTAACATGATACGAATCACATCAAAGTTGGATGATGCTGCTTTAAATTCATTAACAACAAGAGAATTTTTTCAACGTTATAAATTTCCAGATGATTTCATATACTATTTTTTCCTTCCTTTTACTATTATCCATTGGCCCATGTGCTATAAAAATCCATTAGATATACCTCTTAAAGGAATTCTGGCATCAATGCAATCACATGGATTTTATAACCCTATTTCATTTTTTACATTACGTACCGTCAAGGATAGCGGGATGGAATATATTAAAGCTTTCAAAAATTCATTTAAGGGTAAAATTATCTATAATGCAGGAATAAAAAAAATTAAAAGGAATGATAAAATTAGAATTTCACTTCATAACTCAGAAGAGCATATTTTTGATAAAATTGTCATGGCGACTCATGCTGACAAAGCATTACAATTATTGGAGAAACCTTCTGAAGATGAAAAAAATATACTTAGTTCTTTCAAGTATGATTATTATCCATTTGTTGTACATACATATGATACATATTTAAAAAAAGGGGCTATGAGCCATTTCTTCGTTGATAAAAAAGATTATAATAGTCCTGTCTCCTGGCATGTTGGTTTATCAATGTATAAAAAACTTAACACTGAAAAAAATTATTTTTGGTCTTCAAATAGCCCCTTTGATATACCAAAATCACATATTCTTCATGAAAATTCCAGCATGCGACTGCCGCTTTTTACATTTGAATCTTTAAGAAAACAACCACTGCTTGCTTCTTTGAATGGCAAACTTAATACATATTATTGTGGGAGTTACTTTTTTGACGGGAACCATGAATGTTCAATTCAATCTGCCGTAGAGATAGGGAAAAAATTTGGAATCAATTTATAACCTGGAATTTCGTTACAATGCAATGATAAGTATAGGGCATGAGGGTAAAATATTCATGCACTATGCAACGAATACAGTATTGCAATCATTCCCGTTTTCTTTTGATGAGTTAATGACGGTTTCAAGTTAAGCCATGTCGCTCTAAGCCCAAGGGAACCGAAATTGGCTGAAAGGCCAATGTGGGTGAATGATGAACGAGCTTGTTACCGATGCTTAGACGAATATGCCTCTGGTTGCTTTTTTTCTGCTATCCTGATTTTTCCATGATCATTAAACCTGTTATGTTATTAATGCTTTAATATATCCCGGTCAAGATGAATTTTCTCCTGTACCCGCATTAATATTGCTTGCCATAATCAACATGGGTGATAGTATCTTCATGTATCAATGTTGGAAAAATACTATCCGGGAGGTGCCCCATGAAAATCAGCGCGCGCAACGTTTTGAAAGGCAAGGTGAAAAAGGTCGTGCATGGCGCGGTCAATTCTGAAATTTTTATCGAGCTGCCGGGCGGCACCGAGGTGGTTTCTGTCATTACCAAGACCTCGGCGGATGGCCTGAATTTGAAGGAAGGAAAAGACGTGTACGCCGTGATCAAGGCGTCGAACGTGATGATCGCCGTTGATTGAAGATATTCCCATTGTATGACATCATGCAGGGGCGAATGATTATTCGCCCCTGCATGTAAACGAAATTATTTACCGTGTAATATGAAAATAGACAGGATTTTCCATATCATCATTTTTTGCATTGTCTTGGTTCTTGCAGATGCGAATTTTCATCCCTCGACTGCCCATGCATCGGGCATGCAGCCGAATTTATATTACAGCGATTATTACAAAAATTTTTATGATAATTACAATAACCTTTTCGCTGCCGATAACGGTGCGGTACAGGCAGAGCAAGCCAAGGATGCGGCACGTCCGAATGCAAAGCCTTCGGCAGACGTCATCCTTGGAAAACTGCACAAGGGGTTCGGGTACACCACCCTGGCACTGGGCATTCTGAGCATGGGCTTCGGCATATGGGAGACGTACGAGTATTCCCGCGGCGCAGCCCCGCATAAGGCGGTGCAGATTGTACACGATTTTTCCTCAAACGAGGCAGTCATGTTCGCCCTCGGCTCGGTGATTACGGGGTTTATCGCGTACTGGGACGCGTTTAATTTCAAGAACGGGGCCAACACTATCAATTCCCACGCCCTGCTCGGGGTCATTGCGACTACAGCCATTGTTGCCACGGCCATCATGGGATGGGTAGAAGGGGATGACCTGCGTGAAAAAGAAGGCTTCCCGGCCCACTGCGGCGTGGCGGCCGGGGCTGGCACGGCTCTCATGATATCGATTATTGTTGTGCAGTTTTGAGGCAATACATGAGCATAGACAATACCTGTGGGCAATCGCAAATAGGTCTGATCTTCTTTTTTCTGTTCACCTTCATCATTGGAAAATGTCTGGCTGCTTTTTTTCCCGAAAGGCGGATTTGTTAGTGCAAATGTTTCGCTTTTTTAACTATCATCTTCGGTTTTTTCATTTCTTCTTCTTGTTGATGAAGATTTACTGGATTTTGTTTTGTGGTCTTTTGCTTTTAAAGATGTTCTCAGTCTGATGTCTTTACTGAACATATAACCGGAAAATTCAATAACTTCTTTACCGTCTATTTCTTTGATAAAGAGTGTTTCTCGTGCACTCCTTCCAAGCCCAATGACAAGAGCTTCAGTATTTGATATCGGATTTAATATAATCCTTAATTTTCCTATACCCAGGTGTTTACCGGATGCATTAAAGAAAAGGATCCCATCTTTGTATTCAATAGCCGGTGTGCTGCTTAATAATTGGAAATCTTTGTCGGGGTTAACAACCCAGTATGTTCCAGTCCGGTTTTGCCATATTTTTGGTATTTCAATTCTGGAATATTCCTCTCCTACCGCCTTTTGTGAACCATCTTCTTCAAGGACAAGAATTCTTTGCTCATGTGCTTCTTTCACACCAACCCTGAAGGATTCAATAGTTTTTATTTTTAGCGGCATTATTCCTAGAAGATAAAATTTAAGTGAAAACATTTTATCTTCATTGGGAATCATTTTAAAATTATTTCCGAGGAAATTAAGCCAGAGTCCATTTTTTTTGAGAAAAATTTTTGCAAATCCTTTTAGTGTCGCAAAATTACCAATGTATTGTTTCATTTCTTCTGTGGAAATATTTATTATTTCAGGTTTTTTTCCAGGGCGCGGCTTTATGCCTGTTTTTATTTCAAGGGCCAATTTTGCTATTGAATCACATATTTCTGTAATTACTTCGGTTGAAGTTTCGGAGTTAGTACATATGATAAAGCCAATTTTATAATCTGCTAGAATAACAATTATTGATTTATGGAAAAGTGAAAGTCCTTTGTGGTTTAAGACTTTTCCGGCATATTCCAATCCCGGTTTGTTGATGCGCCAGATAAGCCCGCATTGATTGTTCAGGTCCAGTTCCAACCCTTTGTTTTGATGTGAGATCATTTCATTCAGGGTTTCTTTTTTTATTATTTGATTATTTTTGTACATTCCATCAGCATGTATCATCATAATAAGTTTTGCAACATCGAGTACATTTGCGCATAGGTTCATGGCAGGAAGGTCTCTTGTTTGAAAATCTTCCATCTGCTTGTGGTTAAAATATGCACGTGAAAGATTTTTAACTTTACTGCCGTCGCAGTTGAATGATGAGTCTGTCATTTCCATGGGACCAAAAATATTTTTTTCCATATAGTCGCTGAACTTTATTTCGCTGACTCTTTCAATTATTACT
>JBFZEZ010000283.1:0-3754 GCA_041306585.1 Spirochaetota bacterium
GGCAGCCGCCGTATCGACAATCTCCCTTATCGTCATGACACCGGGGGATGTGCCGATCATTTCATCATCGATATGATATTCTTTCTTGAGCTGGCTTAACTCACTCCTGAGGCGGACCTGTTCAAGTGCGTTGTTTACCGATGTAATAACCCTCTCCATCGTCGGGGGTTTCTGGAGAAAATCAAACGCCCCGCTCTTGGTCGATTTGACTGCGATATCGATGGAGCCGTGTCCCGAAATCATTATAACGGCGGCGCGGGTATTGATCTTTTTAACATGCTGGAGAAGTTCGACACCGTCCGCATCCGGGAGCCATATGTCGAGGATAACCAGGTCGACATCATTCTTGCGCAGAAAATTCAGGGCCCCCTCGCCATTCTGGCTTGAATACACGATATGCCCCTCATCCTGGAGGATTGAGCTCAAAGTCTTGATGATGTTCACTTCATCGTCAACGATTAAAATTTTTGCCATTTTCCAATTCCTTACTGGTGTCGGCCGGCAGATCTATGATAAAGGTCGTCCCCTCCCCGGGCTTTGACTGACAATACACCCGTCCGTTATGCTCAAGAATAATTTTTTCAACTATTGCGAGGCCGAGTCCCGTCCCTGACGGTTTTGTTGAGTAACCGGGTTCGAAAATATGTTCCAGGTCCTCTGGCTTTATCCCGGCCCCGTTGTCCTCTATCGAAATACGCACAATCTGTACCCCGTTGACGGTAATGTATCGGGAGGATATACGGATTGTACCCATACCCTTCATAGCGTCAACTGCATTTTGGATAAGGTTGGTGAGAGCCTGCCACAGGAGAATCTTGTCGACATATACCCCGGGCATGGATTCATCCACATCAAGGTCGAACGTAATTTTTTCATTTCCTGAAAAAAATATCATGCAGTTTTCGAGGATCGGGTTGATGTTGATTTTCACGGGGTTCATTTCAGGAAGCCTGGCGAACTTCGTAAATTCACTGAGGATGTTCATAAGAACGTCCACCTCTTCAATAATCGTCTCGGTCCCGGTGAGGATGATAGTATCGATATCTGCGTGTTTCTCGATGAAACGCCTGCGCATTCTTTCCGCGGAAAGGCGAATCGGTGTGAGTGGATTCTTGATCTCGTGGACGACCTTGCGGGCCATCTCCCTCCATGCCTCAAGGCGTTGTTTCTGATACATCAGCTTTCTGTTCTGATCGAGCTCATGCACCATCATGTTGAATGAATCGAAGAGGAGGCCAAGCTCATCTTCTGAGGTGCGGTTAATTTTAACATTGAAATTACCGACCGCAACCTGCCGAGCGGCCTCTGAGAGCTCAAGTACCGGCTTTGTAATACTCTTCGACAGATACAGACTCACCAGGACAGCAATTATTATGATGACGAATGAAAGGCTGAGGAGAAAAACCTCAGCGTCCTGTTTGAAAAAAGTCGTCAGGAATTCGAGTTTCCTGTAGTCCTCGATTGATTCCGAAAAAAGACTCATCCTTCGCTCAATATATTCAGGCACGGCACGGTACATGACGATTACCTGGTCCTTGAGCGCCAGCGTACCGATAATGTAGTCACTGTTCTTGATTGAAATCCGGTCGATGCGGTATTTCTGGTTGAGTTCGGATATCTCAAGAAATCTCCGTAAAACAGCGGTAAAATCATTCTCGACGCCGTCCAATTGCTCAAGCTTGTTGCCGGCGCCGGTCCTGTTGATTTTAAAAAAAAGCGCGGACATTTTTTTGACCCTGGCGGCCTCCCGTAAAAAATCCCGGTATTTCTGACCGGCAACAGGGAGCCCCACCTTCCCCGAAAAAAATTCGATGGCTTCAAGTTCGCCTTTCATATCGGGATACAGACGGTTCACCGACTCCCTTGACATCGCCAGGGCCTCATCGTAAGCATGATACACCTTTGTGAAATTCAGGTTGGAGACAGTCTTGTTCAGAAGGTAATTTGAGACTAAAACAATCGGCAAAGACGGGAGCACCGATACAAAAACAAATGCAATAGTGATTTTTTTCCTGATGCTCGAACTGATTTCCGCAGACTCGGCATACAGGTTCCTGCGAAACGATACTATGATAAAATAAATTGCGGCAATAACCGGTACGAGCATCATGATATATGCCAGAAAATTCTGACTGACGATGCTCTGTGAGTCTCTGTCCGGGAAAAAAGCGATGATGATAATCGAAACGAAGATAAAAATACCGCCCAGGAAGAGGACATCCTGAAGCCCGGCATCCTCGAGAAAGATGTTCTTTTTATTGAATATTTTCATTGAAAATTATTTTCAATCATGCTTGCCAGTTTCTGAACAATTTCCTCTTCCTTATCCCCGTTGGCCCGAATAACTAGGCTGGTCCCTGAAATGATCGCAAGGCCCAGCACTGACATGATCGACTTACAGTCTGCTTCAACATCTCCCTTTATAAGTGAAACGGTGCAGGGATATTTCATTGCTTCGCGGACAAGCATCATGGCCGGCCGCGCATGCACCCCTGCATCGCTTTTAACAACAATAATCTTCTCGGTCATTTGTTATTGTTCTCCATCTTTATCCAGTCTTGAATCCTCTTGTCGAGTTCCTGCGCTGAATTCACCCCTATTTTCTTGAGACGCTGATTGAGCGCGGCTGTTTCAATGATGATCGGGATGTTCCTCCCCGGCCTCACAGGTACGGTAATAAACGGGACATCAATTTCAAGGATGCTGTATTTCTCCTCATCGAGCCCCAGCCGGTCATACTCCCTGTTGCTGTCCCACTCCTCCAGAAGGGCTACAAGTTCTATTCTCTTCCGGTTTCTGACGGAACGGATGCCGAAGATGTCCCTGACATTGATGATGCCAAGCCCCCTGATCTCCATGTGGTGCTTCAGTATTGGAGAACCGTTCCCCATGAGGAGGGTCTCATCGACCTTCTTGATCTCCACAAGGTCATCTGCAACGAGGCGGTGCCCACGCTCGATGAGCTCGAGGGCGGATTCGCTTTTCCCTACACCGCTTTTCCCCATAAGAAGAACACCGACGCCATAAACGTCGCACAACGTCGCATGTACGGTCAACGAGGGCGAAAGCACCTCGTCAAGAATATGGGTGAGGAGACTGATGAATCGGGTTGTATCACGGACCGTCACGAACACCGCTATGTCCTTTTTGTCCGCCTCTTCTATGAAAAACCGGTCTGGTTCGTTATTATGCGTAAAAACACAGCAAAGAATGTTGTACGAAAAAAATTTCGCGTAGGCCTCCTGTTTCTGGAGATCAGTCATCTGGTTCATGTATGCCGCTTCGCCCATACCGAAAATCTGAATGCGGTCAAAGGCGAAAAAATCATAAAAACCGGCAAGGGTCAATCCCGGCCGGTTGAAATCGCCGACCTTGATGTCCTTATACAGACCCCCCTTTCCGGCTATCAGACGAATCTGGAGATCAACGCGCCCGGTATCCCTTAAAAAATCGCTTACCTTGAGTTTTTGTTCCATTCATATACCACGTTGCTGCGCGCTTAAAAAGCCGGTACCAAAATTTCGTACGAGCTGCCGTTCCTGAATACAATATTCAAATACTGCGACTCCACATTGAAAAACGGAAGGTACTGTTCATTATTCTTCATGATCTCGCTCAGGGCTTCTTCAAGAGAAAATCCTTTCAGTTGCGCCTTTGTCCTCTTCGTGAACTTGAGATCAGGTTTGGTCATTGAATCGGCCACAATCTGAATATCGTAAGCAACCAGCACCTCGGGGCTAAACTCATGTTTCTT
>JBFZEZ010000284.1:0-6562 GCA_041306585.1 Spirochaetota bacterium
CCCTGCCCTCCGCAGTAAGGATTTCCCCTGTAGCTTAAGAGACAGATCTTCATGATTTTCACCCGTATGTTAGCAGCACATCATTATAAACGTCATATGTGTTCTTCGCAGCAGCTGGCCATGAAAAGTTATCTGCAGCTCGTTTGTTTCCGTTTTTACCCATTTGCTCCCTTAACTGTTTATCATTCAGAAGTTTTAAAATACCCTCATAGAGCGCCCTTGAATCTGAAGGAGGAACGAGAACCCCGCAGTCCTCAGTCACGACCTCCTGGAGCGCACCGGCGGTTGTGACAACAACGGGTGTTTCACATGCCATGGCTTCAACAGCCGGGAGCCCGAAACCCTCATAAAGCGATGACATGACAAGAATTGTCTTCCTGCTGTACAGGCTTACGAGATCAGAAAGGGAGAGTTTTCCAGTGATTGTCACCCGGTGTGAAACCCCTGTTCTCTGAATCAATTCTGTCGCATTTGTTTTTTTGGGAGGGCCGTCATCGACGATAGTGAGAGTGACATATTCGGGGAGCATTTTTAAAGCTTCGAGAAGATAAACCAAGCCCTTTTTATGGTCCTCAGTATTGCCAACGAATAAAAGGGCATTTTCTTCTCTTGGTTCACCGGTATTTTTAAAAGCATCAATGTCCATGCCGTTGTAAACAACTGATATTTTATTTTTTTTTAATCCGAAGGCACGGTTAAGTTCATCAATTCCTTCCATTGATGAAGTGATGATACGGTTGATGCGGTTGATCACGAATCTCTGCATGTTCAGGGGATAAAAAAGAATGCAGGCAACGAGCTGCCAGAAGGGCTTGGTCATCATAAAATCAGCTTCCCGGTCTCGTGTGAGAGGGTGATGTATGGTTGATATGATAGGGATCTCAAAACCCTTCATAGGGACAAGCCCCCACCCGAGTGTATTGATATCGTGAATAAGATCGTATTTATTTTTTTTAAGAAGTTTCTTTAAGAAAAAAAAAGCCCGCATGCTAAAGGTCTCCATTTCAGGAAAAAGATGAAGACGGGTAAGAATGTAATCAATAAAATTCCACGGTGAAAAAATTCGCCATAATTTATTGAGCGGGATGTCCTTTGTTTTAATCGACCAGATATTCAGATTTTCCATTTTGTACACGGTTGCCCATGCATCGAGGGGTTCTGGATATGGAGGGCCTACAATAACATCAATGTGGACGCCGAGTTTTGCCAGTTCATTGCTGAGATGATAGAGATATATTCCCTGTCCGCCGCAATACGGATTACCTCGATACAGTACCATTAAGACTTTCATGCGGAATTATTGCTCTTTGCGATGCTCAGGAAGGGTCGTTCTTGTAGTGACAATTGCGACACCGACCCAGAATATCGCCCCCAATATCACGACCGCTATTGCAGCAGCAGGTATAGCCAGTGACCAAAAACTGCGGATAAAGATTCCGTAAGCCAGCAGTCCGCCAGCAGCGAGGGTGACAATACAAAGGAGAAAAGCCTTGATTTTTGATAGATCTTTTTTATCGACGATATCGGGCATTGGGGGTACCACCTTTATGGATAATATTGTCCAGCCAATCCAGAAACCGGTCCCAATGACAAAAAAGGCGACAATTGCGATGGGAATGACAAGGGCGTAATATGTGGAACTTCCCAGCTCGTTGAGATCAGTCAATGTATAGCTGGAATTTTGACTGCTATAATTAAATATGGAGTATGCAAACAATCCTCCGAGGATAATAGAGAAGATGATTGCGATTATTCCAATGAACTTCGGACGTGGCATTGCAATTAACCTTTAAAAAAAGTTGATAAAATATTACCTGAATGCAGGTCAAGAATCTGAAATTATGAATTAATGTCAACATAATTAATCGGAGGTTTTATTCCTTGTGGAAAAATTCCATGAGGCGGTCATAAGGTATTGAATTATAAGCAATCACATGATCGGACATCTTATAGCCATTATGAAAAATTTCTTTATAATTTAAAGGAGTCCCATTGAGATAGCATACGTTACCATATCCTTTGAGTATTATTGGCAATGCCCCCGCCCAGTCCCATAGATATGCTTTGCCGACAAACGCAATTGACCGGTTCCGAATATTGTCGATAATCAGGCACGCCTGAAGTGCGGTTGATCCGAGGTTTCGAGTTTTCCCTGGGAATTCAATCGTGTAAGTATTATGTAATTCAGAGGCATAGAATATATTTGTTTCAGTGTCGATGGTTATTGAATCTGCAACTACTGTTGGTATATCATTTAGGTACGCCTGATCATCATCATTGTAAAAAAACATGCTGGAGGACGGGGAATAAACGAAACCATACAATGGTTCATATCCTCTGAATATGCCCATAGAGACACACCAGATCGGGAGATACATGCTAAACATGGCCGTACCATCAATCGGATCAATTATGAATGAAATTGTATCTTCTTCTATTGACATGGATAGATCCTTGAAATTTTCTTCATGAACTAAATTACATCCTGGGTATCTGCTTATTATAGATTCAATCAGAAAATCCTGCACCTCTACATCCGCTTGCGTCACTATTGATGTATCATTTTTACGTGAGACGGTAATCGCCTTTTTTTGAATTGCGAGTGCCCGCTCTCCGGCTTCTTTGACGATTCCTTTCAGAAAAGCGAAATCCTCAGCGTTGAATAATTTTTTCATAATCAGTCCTGCAGCTCTTTTTCAATTATAGGAAAAACCATATGATCCTTAGAAAAAACCCGGAGGTAATGATCGCGGGCTTTAAGAAGGTTCGTCTTTTTCTCTCTTAAATCATTAAAATAATAATTATAAAAAAAAGCCCTGTTGAAACATATGTTGCCGAGGACCTGGTTATTGTCGGTATATTTTTTTTCCATTGATTCCATGAATTTCAAAAAATCATTTTTGAAATTCATTTCTCCATAAATAAAAAGGATGTCCTGGGATATAGCGAGGTTTGTAATATCTAACTGGAAAAGCCTAACAGCACACTCTTCTGCGGACGGGGTATTTTTCAGTTTCAAATAAAGAACCAGGACTGCTTTCAAAGTCTCGTAATCGGTTTTAATCGAAAGTGCCTGGTTGTAGTACTGCAGGGCATTCTGTGAATCATTCTTAAGCACATACAATGAACCGATTAAAAATAAGGTATCAAATTTTGAAGCAGCTTCATTCAATAATTCCAGTGCCTGCTTTGCGTACTGCAGGGCATCATCATATTTTTTTTCGATATAATAAACATATGCACAGTTATAATACGACATTCCGTAGGAAGCATTCGTTTTGATGGATTGTTTGAAATATTCCAGTGCCTTTGAATTTTCATTCCTAAATATCATGATAATCCCGAGTCTATCCAATTCAATGTATCCGGCAGTTCCAAGCTCAAGGGATTTTGTATAGTTTTTATCAATCAATTTGAAGAGTACTTTTTCTTCTTCAAACCACTTGTTTCCATAACGGCTCTGCACTTCGAAATAATAATCACCCAGGGCCTTGTAAAGTCTTCCGTCATTTTTATTATTTTGAATAAGCTTATCGAGGATTTCATTGATACGGAATTCAATGAGGCTATATTCCCTGTCTTTTGTTCTCCATTCTTCAAGGGTTTGTCCATCGGTCAGGTCAACAAATGCAAATGACCTATGCATCAGGTTCTTTGCGTAATAATTCAAGGCGAGTTCGGTTTTTTTTAGTTGAACATCGGGGTCCTGATTATTTTTATCAATTCCGCACAACATGTTAAATGCTGAAAAATATTTTTGAGAAGCAATGAGGTTGTTGGCCTCCTGGAGAAGAATGGTGTTAGCTGCTGCAGATTGTATTGCTGTAACAAATACGCAAATATTTAGTAAAAGGATTCGAACCATGATTGTAATCCTTTGGTATATTATGAATATCCCGAGTAGGGATATATTATGTATCGAACTTAAAACTGCATGCGATTTTTTCAAATTTTTGACGTTTAATATCAAAAGTCTGTATATCAGAAATGCAAGTAATGATATATCCTCTGTGATTTTTACAGAAAACATACACCATGGCCTTTATCCCATATTCCCTGATGCCGTATGAATATACAAACCATTGTGTCTGTTCATTGTTAATAACTCTGGTTCCGTTTTCGAGTATTGTGACCTTCATGAGACGTTTCATCTCGTTAATTTGATGCCCGACATATTCTTTAACATTGATATTGTCATCGAGAAGATCAACAATAATATTAATGTTTTCTTTGAAAATGCCAGAATCATTGTTTGCCGGCATAACTCCCATTACGACTGTTCCATGCTCCCCTTCAATGACTTTCCAATCCTGTGGAAAATTGATTGAAAATTTGTATTTTTCATTGTGATATTTTCCTGGTTCATAAGAACACATTAAGCAAGCTGAAAACGCGATGAGTATACATGTTAGTTTTGGATTCATGAGAATATGATTGAGTACCGTCATAGTATAATCACCTTTCACAGTAGCATGGTCATCTGATCTGCCGGTAGCGGGTGGCTGAAGAGCATCCCTTGCATAAAATCACATCCAAAAGTCTGGAGCAGTTGCAATCGTTCAATTGTGTCAACTCCTTCGGCGATAACCCGCACATTGAGGTTATGGGCCATGGCGCTCACTGCCTTCACAATTTCGGTATTGTCATTATCTACTGTCACGTCTTTTATAAATGACCTGTCAATCTTCAAAGTATTAATTTTAAATCATTTTAAATAACTCAATGAGGAATAACCGGTCTCGAAATCATCAATTGAAAATGTAACCCCTATTTCATTTAGTTGGTCGATTGTACGTATTGCAATTTCCGGGTTATCCATAACGCTGCTTTCTGCTATTTCAAATTCAAGGATATGCGGCTGAATATTCGTTTCCTTGATAATCCGGTCGATTTTTGGAATAAGATTTTCGTCCATACAATGACGAAGTGATACATTGATAGCAATTTTAAGATTATAGCCTGCATCTGTCCACACCTTTATCTGACTGCAGGCAGTTGAAAAAGTCCATTCGCCGATTTCAAAAATTTGTCCGCTCTTTTCAGCAGTCGGAATGAATATATTGGGCGATATGAAACCGAAGTTAGGATTATTTCTAATATCGTTCAATAACATAAAAAGGTTAGGAAATGCTATCATCGATGGTAAAAATAAAAAAAGAGGCCAGCTTATTTGATTATGAATTTTCACTTTCATGATAAGCAATATCGAACCGATCAATCCAAGGGCATTGAACGTGAGTAACAGAAGGTATTTTCGTTTTAGGGAATGAAAGTACCAGTGAATATACATAGTCATGCAGGAAAAAAAAATCCCAGAACAGCGCATAATTATGAAGTTTACTATATTTTGAAGGGAAATATACATCATATACATGGGTTGAATACAAATTTAAAATATTTAAATACGATAAACATTAAAACAACAGAATGAACAAACGGGACTAATGATAATAATTATTGAAATAAGAAATTTCAATGAAAAAATTTGAATAGATTCAGGAATAGTAAAATTTATTGACATAACCAGGGTTACTATTAGTATTTCAATTGTAATAACACTAAAATATGATATTTACGTTAGTACTTGTGATTTCACAACAATAAAAATATTTAATGTGCTAACGCACAAGCAGCAAACATGAAATATTTAAATTAAAAATTTTGAAGTTACTATTCCCAAAAAAAGGATTTATACATGATAGCTCAATTGCGTGGAATAATCAATGATTTAAAACCAACAGAAACTGTAATGGATCTGGGGGGTGTTGGTTACCAGGTTTTCATTCCTTTTTCGACCTATGAAAAACTTCAAAATAAGAAAGAAGCTTTTCTTTATATTTACACACTTCATCGTGAAGATCAGCTAAAAATCTTTGGATTCTACAATGAACATGATAAGCATGTTTTTTCACTTCTTTTGAATGTAAGCGGAATCGGCCCATCGATCGCACTTTCAATTTTATCAGGTATCTCAAGTGAAATGCTGGTAGAAGCAGTCAAAACAGATAATATATCGATTCTTACAAAAATTCCAGGTATCGGCAAGGCAAAAGCGGAAAAACTAATTTTTGATCTTAAAAGAAAATTCAAAAATTTAACGATAAACTCTTCTGAAAGAGGACTCATTTCTTCAACTAAAAATGATGCAGTTGATGCACTTGCCTCGTTAGGCTTTGATGAAATGAAATCATTAAAAATCGTAGATACTCTTCTTAAAGATAAACCGGAGATGGGGATAGAGGAACTTGTAAAAAAAGCTCTAAAAATAGTTTCATCGTAGAATGTAAATATTTTTTATTGAAACAATTGACAAATTTTGATTTTTTTATATATTATAATTAAAATTTTAAATATAAAAACGAATTTTATATAATGAGGTGCTTTTATGAGACAAATGCCTATAAGAATAAAATATATGGCAGTCCTTCTTATGCTCAGCCTGATTTTCATTCAAAGTATATACGCTGAATCCGTTTTTTTGAAGAATGGGACTATCGTCGAGGGGAAAATAATAAGTGAAATAAACGGTGAAATTGTAATTCAGCAAATTGACAATAAAACA
>JBFZEZ010000285.1:0-4149 GCA_041306585.1 Spirochaetota bacterium
TCGCTTCTTCGATCATGAATATAATACTGATGAACGGTGGTGATGTTAATGCCTCGAAAGTCGATTCGGGGGACATGATCTCGATATTGAAACCCCTCACGACCGAAGGGTTGGTGTATGCAGATGTAATACTCTTATCATCCCAGAAGAAATTTAATGGGCTCATACTCGCTTCATTTGCAGACAAGACAGTTGTCGTCCGTGAAGTCAACACGTCACAGAAGATGAATGCATATGATATCAACCGCCTAAACCATTCCACGCGTGTCCACGAAAGTGTCTGGGCGCCCCTTGGAGAGGAGTGTTTTGAGTTTTCAGCGACCGCGGCTTTACCGGGGAAATCCCCCATCTGCATCGGCAGGCTCATTTACTCGAAGAGTGGGATTCTTGCCCCGTTTGTTCAGCTGCGCAATATCATGTATGGCGTGATTGCATTTGCCGTGATCGCCGTCGGTTTTGTCGGTCTTTTTTTCAGCAGGCTCCTGTCGAAGCCCATCGAAGAACTCACTGCCGGGGTTGAGCGTATCGAGTCGGGGGACCTCAATTACCATGTGGTCGTTTCGAGTAAAGACGAGTTCGCAAAGCTCGCCAAGACCTTTAACGACATGCTGAAAATTCTGAATCTGGAGATAACCGAACTTGTCAATACGAACAAGGAATTGACGAGGCTTGACAACCTGAAGGATGAATTTCTCGCGAATATATCGCATGAACTGCGCTCCCCGCTGTACGGAACAATCGGCATGGCCGAGTCGCTGATGGACGGTGCGGCCGGCCCGGTAACCGAGGAATTAAAGCACGATCTTTCGATGATCGTTGCCAGCGCACGGCGCCTGTCGAAGCTTTTGGATGATATTCTTGATTTTTCGAAGCTGAAGCATCGTGATATCATCCTCAAGCGGGCACCGGTTGACCTCCATGCGATTGTCAAGCTTGTGGTGTCGTATCTGAGGTCGCCAATAGAAAAGAAGCAGCTTAATATCATAAACCTTATTAAACCCCAGACGATGTACGTGTTTGGCGATGAGGAGCGCATACAGCAGATCATGCTTTATCTCATGAGCAACGCCGTTAAGTTTACAGAATCGGGGCAGATTCTAATAACATCAGATGAATTCAAGGATGAGAGCGATAAAATCCTCATCACCATCGAGGACACGGGGATCGGGATACCGGCGGACAAAATGGACTCTATTTTCGAAGTTTTCGAACAGGGCGACGGATCGATCAGCAGGAGTTACGGCGGCGCAGGTCTCGGGCTGGCGATTTCAAAAAAACTTGTTGAACTGCACGGTGGGCGGATATGGGTAGAGTCTGAGGTAGGTAAGGGGTCGAAATTTTATTTCACTTTGAAGTCGTGCCCCGATTTTATCCAGCATTTTTCCCGAGAGAAAAAGAAGGCGATCGAGATGGATGAGGTCACCGATTTTTCCTTCGAGGAAATCCGGACCCACAAAAAGGATGTGAATGGCGAACCGAGTGAGAAAGAGCGCAAGCGCATACTGGTTGTCGACGATGAGCCGGTGAATCTGCAGGTCATGATAAACCACCTGACGCTTGAAGGATACGATGTCGTTTCGTCGCCGAACGGTCCCGACGCCCTCCAGAAAATCGATGAGGGCATTCCGTTTGATCTCGTTCTCCTGGATGTCATGATGCCGAGGATGTCCGGCTATGAGGTGTGCCGCATCATCCGCGAAAAATATACCCTCCATGATCTCCCGGTCCTGATGCTTACCGCGAAGAACAAGGTTGAAGACGTCAAGGCCGGTCTGGAGGCGGGCGCCAATGATTACCTGACAAAACCGGTGAACAAAGAGGAACTCATCGCGCGCGTATCAAGTCTCATCTCGCTCAAGACATCGGTGCAATTCCATAACGAACTCAACATAATTAAACGCGATATCTTCATCGCCCACGAGATACAGCAATCCCTCCTCCCGCAGTCGATGCCCGACCTTGACGGCTTCAATATCGCCGCGCGTTATGAGCCGATGTACGATCTCGGGGGGGATTTTTACGAATTTCTGGTTGTCGACCGCCACCGTGTCGGGATACTCATTGCCGACGTATCAGGGCACGGCATCCCGGCCGCGTTCATCAGTTCGATGCTGAAGGTGACTTATTTTTTTTACAAGGACCTCGTTCAGGAACCTGCCGCGCTGATGGAAAAGGTAAACACGACCATGTGCAATTACACCAACAATCAATTTATAACGGCATGTTATGCATATATCGACCTCGAAGCGGGTGTAATGTATCAATCGAACGCGGGGCATTGGCCCCTCCTTGTGTGGCGTGAAAACGAGGGACTGCTCATCAAGGATAAATCGAAAGACATGCCTATCGGCTGGCTCCCCGAGGGCACATACGAGGTGATCACCTCTGACATAAAGCCTGGCGACCGTATTGTTTTTTATACTGACGGGCTCATCGAAACGCGTAATTCCATGGGTGAGATGTTCGGCGACAAGAGACTTCATGAACTGCTGCGGAACAGCAGCGGATCGACGCCCGAAGAGTTTATTGCGATAATGCTTAAGGAAGCCCGGGCATGGTCCGAGCTGATCCCTGCCGACAGTTTCAAGGATGACGTCACCCTGATAGTAGTCGACCTCAGCGCCCCGGTAGAAAGTGTCATAAAGACACTTTGAAAATTGCTTGATGATTACGCGGATATGGTATATAGCGTTTATTGCATGATTGAGTGATGGCGCAGCGGATTTTTCTTTACATGGATTAAAAAGGGAAGGAATGGAATGAGATTAATAATGGAAATCCTTGATGTGGCACAGGTGCAGAGTGATATCATTGATTACAGCACCATTATTTTCAAAGTGCAAGCCGGGGAAACCATTGATCTCGATAATTCGAAATTATGCCAGCTGTTTTTTGAAACACTTATCAAAGGGGGAGGGAGAAAGGTTATTTTTGACATGCGGTCCCTTTCCTATATCGATAGCGCGGGTATCGGGACACTTATCTATGCCACGAAACTCCTGAGGGGGAAAAAGGGTAACATCGTCTTTACTAACGTTTCTTCCGAAATAAAGAATATTTTTAATATCATCAATCTTCAGGACTTTATCAAGGTATGCAACCTGGAAGTTGAGGCGGTTGAATTTTTCAGATATGTATAAAACTTTTAATCAATGGTGGCATCATGAAATTCGTATTTGATATAATAAGAATATCCCAGTCTGAAAACGATGAAAAAAATCAGAAGTACCATGTGTTTAAAATAAATCTCGGTAAGGTTGTAAATGTCGATAATTCAAAGGAATTCAAAATTTTTATACAGACACTGATTGAAGGCGGCGCGCAGAAATTCATAATTGATATGAAGGGACTCGAGTTCATTGACAGCGCCGGCATGGGCATTATTATAAATGGCACAAAACTCCTCCGGTCCCGAAATGGGAACATGGTTTTATTGAATGTTTCAGATAAAATTTTTGATATATTCAAGATAATCAACCTCGAGAGCTTTATAAAAATATTCAACTCCGAACATGATGCAGTATTGTATCTTAACTCAATCAAGTGATTTTTTGAATAATCAAGGATTTCCGTCGTAATTTATACTCGCGCAGGCGGGTACGGGATGATATGGGGATCTACCCCATGAAAAATGGCCTTAGCTCATTTTTCTGGTTGACAATATCAGCCTATACGATAGTTGGTTACTCTCAAATTAAATTGATGTCACGTGAGTAATATTTCATAGACATCGTTATTTTGAATGTAAGCCCAGGTGGTGGAATTGGTAGACACGCATGTTTGAGGGGCATGTGGGATTTTCCTGTGTGGGTTCAAGTCCCGCCCTGGGCACATATTAAGCTCCCTGTTTTTGGGAGCTTTGTTATTTTTTTTATGGAGACAAGTATGGCAGTAGAACAAACTCTGATCATTATCAAACCGGATGGGCTTGTTAAATCATTGACCGGTAATATCCTTTCCCGACTCTCCGAGGGAAAACTTATCATAGTAGGCGCCAAGGCAGTCAACATCAGCAGGGAACTGGCTGAAAAACATTACGAACATTTGAAAGAGAAGCCATTTTTTAATGATTTGATTCGATATATTATGGGAGAGTTTCATGGTTCCGGGAATAGGGTCGTTGCGTTTGTATATCAGGGGGAGAATGCC
>JBFZEZ010000286.1:0-6510 GCA_041306585.1 Spirochaetota bacterium
GGTTTTATTATTATCGGCCTCACCCTTGATATCACCTCTGCAATAAAACTACCCAAAAAAATATTCTCATCCTGCAGATTAGGGATTGGGATGGGCACTGTCCATGATGGTTCATTAGTAAAAGTTAACGATATAAATCCAGCCACACCGAATTTTGTACGCTATGGACGGGAATGCGAGAAAGCATTGATTCTCGTTGGTCTCGGGGTTGGTTTTTTAAATGATATGTTAGGTTTTGGAATAGGATTGAATGCTACTTTCAATGGAAAGGGTGAAGTTAACATGACTGACGTCCAAATTCAACATGGATCACAACAACCAATGAGGGAAGTAAAAATGAATTTAAGTATTGATCCGGCTGCTATCGCCGGGTTTTATTTTAGCCCTGGAAAAATTACAAAGATTCTCAACGGTTTGAATATTGGTGCTTCATATCGCATGGAAAGCAAATTGGAAATAAATCCTTTTAAAGCAAGTGCATTATTGGAAGTTGGTGGTGTAGACCTACCACTAGGGTTATCAATTCTCGATTATTACACACCTCACATTGTTGCCGGCGGGATTGGATATACCATAAAAAGCATTACAACAATTTCATTTGATTTTGAATATCAATTATGGTCTAAATATGAATTTGAACCTACAGCAGGCTTAAGTAATTTGCCTCAGTTAAATGATATTTATGTAATACGAGCCGGGTTGAGCATAGACCCGCTCAAATGGTTCGGGGTAAGTTTTGGTTATTATTATCAGCCATCAATTATTCCAAAAGAATTGGAAGAAGGATTAGCCAATGTTCTGGATAACGATAAACATGTCGGCTCCCTCGGCCTCAACTTTACAATACCCCAATTGAAATTCACCGGCGGTCCTTTAATAGTGAATATTGGATATCAATTACAATATCTGGTTGAGAAAAGTGTTGAGAAAAACGCAGCTGCATTTCATGCCGTCTTTAATCCTAATTATAAATACGGCGGTATGGTGCATAATGTGATAACATCTTTGGGGATGCGGATATAATAGTTTAATCGACGTGCCCTCACCCCCGGCCCCTCTCCCGGCTCTGGGGGAGGGGGCTCTGACCCCTGATGCACCGTTTCAATAATTCATATGCGGATGCGATAAAGTTAATTCTGAATAGAACTCAATGTCTTTATAGCCTGAATCTCTTTATATCTATGATGTTTCTCTTCAAGCAAATCGTATTTCATTTGTAATCCAAGCTAAAACTCCGGCGATGTCACGATAAATTTTGAGAATCTTGGGGGGGGGGCTCTGACCCCCCAGGTTAGCTGCATTAGTTCATTGATTCATAATGGCTAATGGTTGCTCTTACCCTGAAAGCCACCACGACAAAAAAAAAATTAAAAAAACAGCTCTGACCCGCATTTTTTTTTTAGATTTCTCCATCCTCATACGTATATATAGTAAACATTTATGGAGAAATTCATGCCAAGACCAACAAGAAAAATTGCACAGGGACTCACCCACCATGTTTTCAGCCGATGCCATGGAAAAAAAAATCTGCTGCAAGGCAAATATGGAAAGAAATATTTCATTGAGGCCATTAAAATGTGTCAGGATAAGTACTTTTTTGAGCTCGTTGCCGCGGAAATAGTTGCCAATCATATTCATTTGATCATTAAAACATGCGAAGACAAGGAGACAATTTCCCGTATTATGCAGTATACAAAAGCGAGAATTGCAGAAAAATACAATAGGGCAATGGGAACAACCGGAGCATTCTGGAACGAGCGGTTCGGGTCAACCGTTATCGAGGATGCCGATAATCCTGAAGGGTATCTTCTATGGTTGTTGTGGTATATTGGGTACAACCCCGTGAGAAAGGGGCTGTCCCGCGATCCGCGCAATAACGATATTGGGTTTATCAACTGCTACCTCAATAAAAACAACAACGTACCGTTCAAAATTACCCTGCATTATTTCTTTCTTAGATTGGGGAATACATTCGAGGAATGCGTAAAGAAATTTTTATTCTATGAGGAGGCCTACAGGAAGAGGCTGGCTGTGTATTTTTAATATTTTAAATCAGGATTACAGAATCACAGAATCAGAATCAGGGTCAGAGCCGCACATCATTAAGACGCGAGCCGCTTGCTGTTAAGTAAATAATTGTTGACTTTCTTTCTGTACTGATGATATAAATATAAAAATCTGATATTAAAGAGTGAATAGTATCATCACCGCATGAAATGTAAGCTATATGCAACAACCGTCCTGATCGCCGGGGGTATCCTTATGACCCTCCTGCAAACACCTGCTGTAGCCCAGCTCGGGTTCGATCTCGGATTATCATATGCCCGGAGCTGGTCTGAAGTTCCGGCCGCTCCACCTACCTCTACAAACTTCCCTGACCAGGAGATCGATAATTTATTCGGGTTTAGTTCAGGTATTGTTTTCTTTATCCAGAAACAGTTTTCCTGCAAACTTGGTTTTACCTACATGTACGGGATCCCGGAAAACGGAAAGGAATTGTGGATGTATGATGCCTCAATTCAGACTGTCGACGGGTTTTTCGGTCTTCAGTTTATTCCCTACATCGCTACAATGTATGAGAAACGTTTGTCTCTCATGTTTTCGGCTGAAGTCGGTTATGCCTGGGGTGAGACAACATTTTCAGGTCCCCCATCTTTTCCCAATAATAAAGATATCAGGCAGGAGGATTCCGGCCCATCATTTAAATTGGGCACCGGTTTGCTGATTGAAGCATCTCAGCATTTCACTCCGTTTTTTTTGATCGGCTGGGAACGTGTTTTCTATATGGATAAATGGAAGAAATCGACAAATAACATCATATTCGCATCGTTCGGCGTTCGTTTCAACATGTATCACAGCAGGCAGCTTTTAGACGAGTATTAACGCCTGGTCATTGTATGCATAATTCACCCTAAGAGAACTGTTCCGCATTTTCTGCATTTCTTTGCACCTCGAAACGATTGCTCACCACACGACGTGCACGAGAAGAGCTTTTTCTCCTCCTCGATCCATTTTTCAGTACCCAGGGAACGCCAACGGGGGACTGCTCTGAGGATGTGCTTCTTCCCTTCCGGCACGGGAAAATTATCGACCCTTATACAGGGAAATTCTTCACACTGATAACATCCCTCAAGATTTTTTTCAAGATGCACCGATGCATAGTAAATACCGCAAACCCCGCAGTATAGTCCGCATGGGGAAACGAGACCATCTCACTTAGAGATCATTCTAAGGGGTAACAATTCTTTTCATGTTTTTCCCGTGAAGATGGGAATCCTTATTTGAGGGGGGCTCTGACCCCGTGCTTGAGGGGGGGGCTCTGACCCCGATGCTCTGACCCCTGGTGCATTAAGGGGAGGCTCTGACCCCGGTGCCCCCGGTGCCCCGCATTGATCATTAACACGGATACTCTAGTGCTCTTTTCGGTCCCCCTTGAGTTTTTCGCGTCTCTTCACAGGAGGTATTCGCAGAAAGATATTGACGAGTATATATTGTTTGGATCCCCCTCCCCCCCCCCCTCGCCCTTCCAAGCTTCAATGCCGGGACGACCGGCAGGAGGCCGGAAGTGCCGCAGGGCACATGAATGTGCCTGAGGCGGCTGAGGGGCCGGGCCCAGCACTGAGCCTGTCGAAGTGGGTGAGTACGTTTCATACCGGGTGATAACTTTTCGACTACAATCCTAACTGCCGTCTATAGAAATCATCCCTTTGCGACGGCGGATCAGTTTCCACAAGAATGGCAAAATCGTTGAGCAATTCACCAACCTCGAACCAGAATGTTCCCATGGTGGTATAATTCGAAAACATCGGCCTTTTCATGAGATAATCAGTCTCTTCGAAAATATCCCACGTGGCGTACCCGGGATCGAAACGCATGGTGTCCATGAGATAGGCACTTAACCCGTTCGGTTCCAATGAAAAAATCGCGAGATCAAGTAGAGCGTCATAGTGCCCCTCAAAAGCCGTGATGACCGCAGGCGCATATGCCGCCATATCGCTGAGAACATATGTCGGGCCCCTGTCATCTGTATTATATAGCATTGCCGTCATCACGTCCTTGCAGTGCTGCATGTCCTCGGACCTTACATTGTCCATCTCGCCCATGAGATTCCGTAGCGAGGCATACAGCCTGTTGCTGATATGATTTTCACCGGTGCCGAACTCGCTGCGGTCCAGGTTGAAAACCGCCGTATAAAGATCGAGCAATGAGTTGACAATGTGCATATGCTGTAACGCATCATTCGACTCATCGGCGGTATAGGTCTCGCGTTTCTCGCCGACTTCTCCGACAACAGTAGGATCCGGATCGGCATACGCGTATTCAAATATATTCCTGTTGAGGAATGTGCGGTAGAGCGCCGCGATATTACGGAGTGAATCAACCGTCGTTGCCATGTCCTTCTTGTTGGGGTCGGGCACGGTCAGTTCGAGGTCATAGATTTTTCCAACGATCGTATCCTTGATATGATTGAATTCAGTATTCAGATCAAGGCCTTCGTTGGTTGTCCCGTTATATCCATACAGCAGGTCGATGAGCGAGTCAGGCCTTCCTTCGACGAGGGGTTTGTCCGCTTCAAAATCATCACCATCCAGGCCCAGAAGCAGATCGGTAACCAGGCTGATCCCGCCGGTAAGTTTGAAATCGTAGACATTCATGTTGAAAATATTGGGACAGCCCTCTGCGCGATCGCCGCGGTACCAGCGGTCGGCGTAGCTCCTGGAATTTTTTTGATATTCGCCGGAGGGATTTCCCGTTTCGTGGAAAGACACATAGGAACGTATCCCGGGGAAGATGACCTCGAAATCGTCAGTGTTGACCTTTCTGTCTGCAACGTTTTGAAAAATATTGTTTTCAATTTCATAATACGAATAGTGATATCCATTATCCCCATTGATCGGCCCTTCTTCATCAACTACATATTTCCCCACACCCCAGATTATCTCATTTTCTTCAAAATGATCAGGAATCGTGCCCCCTGATTTCACTTTATAAATACCGTCAATGATCGCCGCCTTGAGGTTAATCCCAAGGTATTTGACCAGCGCCCTGTTCGCCTCATCGAGGTTTTTTTGCAGGTCTTCGCTCGTGACTTTCTTTAATTTATCGAATGAAAAATCATAAAAAACTGCGAGGTCGTTCAGACCGCTCGATATAAGGAAATCAATGAAGCTGTCATAATCGAAATCGCCGCAGAACGCCTGAATTTTTTTGGCGTCTTCATCCATTACGTTAAACGTCTTCTTCATTATCCCGATAAACTCGTCGTCATTTGCCAGCTGTTTGATGAAGTCAAGCATGGAACGCCACATCTCAAGGGATTCCCTGTTGCTCATAAAATACCGCACCTGATTAACCGGTTGGTCCCAGTCTATATCCGGGTTGATTTTCGTATGTGCCTCATCCGTATAAAATGGGCCGATATCAGCTGCGGCGGGTCCCCTGGTAAGATCAAATATATTGAAGGCCTTGCGTGCCGTTGTCCTGATCGTTTTCTCGAGGTCAGCCTTGAACTTCCAGCTATTCTGAATGTTCACGAATGAACTGCCGAGCAGCGTGGGGATCAACCCCTTGCGCGAGCCCCGCACGACCCTGTTCCGAGAGGCATCAAAATCGGTGAGCATATTGATCAGAGATGTCTCATTATATACCGGCGCTGTCCCGTTGGTCTCGCGTAGCGATTCATTCAGCGCTACAAGGATGCCTGTCATGTCCGATATTCTCTTCCTGAACCCGTCATTTTCAAGATAGAGTATTTCGTATCGATAGTCCCCGTTATAGCGCTCATCAATGTAACCCGGTGTCCCTGTGTCATTTTTATCAGAACTGCCGTTGTGGAGATATACCTGTGCGTCAGTCTGACGGTCATGTACCTTGATGCTTCCGTCTTCATGCATGGTCCCGATAGAAATAGCGATCAGCGAAAGAAGTTCCTGAAATTTACCTTCGTTGTCGCCCGAATACGGTTCGTTAGGATTTCCCGTTGCCGGGTCTCCCCACTGTCTGACGCTCCCGTCTTTATTGTACGATAGGGGATACGTGACACCATGAATTTTGGGGACAGATGGAAGTTCATCAGCACGCGATGAAACCTGGCCGTTATAATACCGGTCATAAAATTTTTGAAATTTTGATACATGTTTATTGAGCGGATCATGCAGGCCCAGGATATCTTCTTTGGTATATTCCTGCGACAGTGTCTCGAAAACTGTGAAATTATCAACCATGGCTTTCGGGAGTAATGGGTTGTTCCCGTACGATTTCCAAATCTGATCCGGGAGATCCGAAAGGGATACGGAGACCCCGGTGAGGATCAGGTCGCCGGTATCAACAAAATAGCGGTAGTCGATCCCCATGCAGTAGTCGCCCTCATCGAATGACATGGTGGCTAAACGGAACGTATCATTCCCTTCTTCATTAACATCAAGATAAAAATTTTCAGAAATATTATACTGGTCGAGTTTGCTGACGCTCCCTCTCAAGCCGCTCAGGCCCCAACGCGCATTGTCCTGT
>JBFZEZ010000287.1:0-3837 GCA_041306585.1 Spirochaetota bacterium
GATTGCGGATTTAGTTGTTTCAGCAGCGCCTGTGAACTACCTGCATACCCATAATGCCGGCGGTGAAGCAACGTATGCTTCAATCTTTCAGCAAGGCGTTGTGCGTCTTGCCAAGGATGGGGAAAGTAGCGCCGGAACCGCTGTTCAGGGGAATGACAGCCGGCTGAGGGAAGCAACTACAATTTTTAAAGGGATTGTACAGCTTGCAGATGATTGGGAAAACAAAGAGGGTTTTGTAGTGCAGGCATCCGACTCCCGGATAAAACAGGCCAGTGAAGAAAAACCAGGGATTGTTCGACTTTCGAAAGATTGTGAAATAAGCAACGAAACCGCAGTTCAAGGGAGTGATTCCCGTCTCAAAGACGCAACATTGGAAAGATCAGGAATTGTCAAATTATGCCCTGATGGAATGTATTCAGAATATTCGGTAATTACCGGGAATGACTCGCGGTTGCATAAAGCTACGGTCAACACGCATGGAATTTGTAAACTCGCCGAAGATGGCTCTGCAGAACAGGGTGCAGTGATTCAGGCTAATGATAAACGACTCCGCGATTCTTCCACTTCATTCCGCGGGATAGTCGAACTTGCGGAAGACGGTGAAGTGGCCGAGGGGCTTGCGGTCCAGGCCCATGACCGTCGACTCAAGGATGCGACAATCCAGACGAAAGGGATAGTTGAGCTTGCGGAAGACGGTGAAGATAACCCTAATGTTGTCGTGCAGGGGAATGACCGCCGTCTCAAGGATGCGACTACAAAATCACGTGGGATAGTTGAGCTTGCGGAAGATGGTGAAGATAACCCTAATGTTGTTGTACAGGGGAATGACCGCCGAGTTAAGGATGCGACTGAATCCAATAAAGGGATAATGCGCTTTGCTAAGGATAATGAACGGCTGAGTAGTGTTGCTGTCCAGGGGAATGACAGTCGTCTTAAAGATGCGACGACCCTTGCAAAAGGTATAATTGAGCTAGCCGAAGATGGCGAGGAGAAACCAGGTGTCGCCGTGCAGGGGAATGACAGTCGTCTTAAGGATGCGACGACCCATGCAAAAGGAATAGTTGAGCTTGCCGAAGATGGTGAGGATAAAGCACGTGTTGCCGTGCAGGGGAACGACCGTAGAATTAAGGATGCGAGTGAAACTGCGAAAGGAATCATGCGGTTTGCAAAAGATGGAGACCATTCTTCTTTTGCTGCGGTTCAGGGGAGCGACCGCCGCCTTAAAGACGCGACAATCTTTGCAAAGGGTATAGTTGAGCTAGCCGAAGATGGAGAGGATAAAGCAGGTGTTGTTGTTCAGGGGAATGATAAAAGACTGCGAGAATCTTCAACAGTGAATAAGGGTATCGTAGAACTTGCGGAAGATGGGGAAGATGCCCAGTGTAAGGTTGTTCAGGGGAATGACAGAAGGCTGAAGCCGGCTACTGAAGCAGCTTTTGGCATAGTACGTTTTGTCAAAAATAACGAATTACGCCCAGGGTATGCGGTCCAGGGCAACGACGAAAGGTTACATAATGACAGGACGCCATTGCCGCACAACCATGACTACGCTCCTCTGAAGCATGACTTGAACAGCCACCCGGGTGCTTTGTCGATACGCCAAAAAAGAAGTGAAGTGTTTAATGATATAACTCCCCCGATCGATACCGCGTCTGTCATATTCGGACATAATATTTCAGAAGAATCCAGTTCAATCGGCGTGGCCGGTGTTGCAGGGATCACTACCGAAAAAAATATCAATTCGTATGGAGTGGTGGGGCACAGCAGGCATATCGGCGTACGGGGCCAATCATCGGGTAAAAATGAAATTATCGGCTGTGGAGTCATGGGGATATCACGTTTCGGCGCAGGGGGCGTTTTTGCCAGTGAATACTCATTTTCACTTGTCGCCGATGGTTTTGGTGATGTAACCGCATATGATGAGTCTATCAATCTCAAAGGGAATGGGGAGGCCCTTTTAGTAAAGGGACGGGCAGAATTCAACGGTCAAATTGGGATAACAAATCCAAAAACAATTGAAGGTGAAAATTTTCCTGCAAATATTGTGGAATTTTTTGAAGTCGATGATGTTGAATATATAACCCCTGGGGATATCCTTGTTGTCAGCGAGAAGGGAAATTCTGTTCTTTCGAGGTCGAGGAGCGCATACTCGCGGTCAATTATCGGGGTTGTATCGGGCAATCCTACTGTCAGTTTCAGTAATTGCGGAGTTGAAAAAAAAATATGCCCGGTCATTCTCGCAGGAAAGGCGCTCTGCAGGATTGATGCACGAAGCAATCCTGTTCTACCCGGAGATCTCATTGTTGCTTCTGATACTTCCGGATGCGGGATGAAAGGTACTATCGATTCATTCGGAAAAATTGGAACATGCATCGGGAAAGCCCTGCATCCGCTTGAAAATGGAATAGGTCTGATCCCTATATTTATTTTCCATCAGTGATTGTATACTCATCGATTCTTAATGTATTTCTCATCAGTAATTAAAAAATCAGCTGGGATAATCTCCACTATGGATTCAACTTTTGGATAATATCCATTTCAGTTGAATTGAATAATCTCAATTGATATTCGTTGAGTTGTTTGGTATACGCCTTACCCACATAGGTTGCCCTTCGGCATAATTTTTTTTCTTTATACAGGTCGACCCATAAAATAATAATAGTCTCTTGTGAATCCCAGACAATTGCACCTTGAGATTTTTTCACATTATCTGTGGTTGGTTCGCCGTATTTCTCCTTGAATTTTTTTAAAATTTCGTCCAGTGCCAGATAAGGAAATTTGAGAGATACAAAGAAAAGTTTTCCTTCACCACCTTCCTGATCAGGTGGTGCGGGGGCTGTAAGTTTCTCATTTTTTTCCTTTGGCGCTATCAGTGCGGGATCGATATAGAAAAAGCCATACTGATATTCAACATCTCCATCTATAGAAATAATGACTTTTTTGTCATCAGTGTATATTGTTTTTCCTTTAATATTTTCCTTTACAGTTGAGAGCAATGAACCCCAGGAATTATTTTCATAACCGTTAGGAATGGCTATTTGTGCACGGATGTCTATCACCAATAAGAAGATGGAAATACTAGTTAAAATTTTTTTCATACAATTTCCCTATATGCGGAGCACAATAAATTATCGGTATATGTTGCTAAAATGCGCAAGTAATTTTCTTATCTTAAATATGCATATCAGGGTTATAGAAAAAAAACAGGGGTAATCACGAGTTTTTATTCATATGGATTATCTTCAAAAGGAGTCCCTCTCTTTTTCAAAGAGAGAAACGCGCCGGTAGACGAAGGTGAGTTGAATTCTCCCCCGCTTTACGATCAATTGCAAAAAACTGGTATATTTATTATGAAAAATTATTGAAATAAAAGTTTATTATATTAAGAATGTTTATATATTATACGGATCAAATGGGAGGAATATCAATGGGTTCTTTAAATGAAGTTAATGAATCAAATTTCGCGTCAGTTGTAGTGGAGGCAAAAGGGACCGTACTGGTCGATTTTTGGGCGCCATGGTGTGGTCCATGCAGGATGCAGACCCCGGTGTTGGAAAAACTATCACAGGATGCAGGGATTAAAGCGGTGATAGTGAAAGTAAATACTGATGAAAATCCATCAATCGCTCAGAAGTATAATATAGTATCAATACCCACTCTGATCCTATTTAAGAACGGCCAGGAAGTTGAACGCATGGTAGGTGTTCAGCCTGAATCCATTCTTAAAGTAAAACTTGCAGGCTAGGTTCTGGTTATTAAAAAATGCGGGCTGTTGTACAGAGAGTCATCCAGGCTTCAGTTTAAACAAAATCCTTGGGCTCAGAATATTTGATGATA
>JBFZEZ010000288.1:0-2537 GCA_041306585.1 Spirochaetota bacterium
TCCTTTTCTTCACTGGCACCGGAAGAAAATTTTCTCCGCCACCATGAGGATATTTGAACGCTACTATCAACTCCATGAAGGCGCAATATTCAGGGTGTTAGATGCAGGCTGCGGCGACGGAGAGATGACCAAGAAATTTCTCCGTTTTCCTGGAGTTTATGCCTACGGAGTCGACATGAATTTTCATGGACTGCAAACAGCCCAGAAACATGCTGAAACCTTGAATAAAGGCGAAAATGCCCTCTTTATCCAGGGTAATATTGAGAATATGCAATTTTTCCCTGATAATTTTTTTGATATGATTTATGAATATGGTGTGTTGTATCTTGTGAGCAATCCCCAGCAAGTATACACAGAATATATGCGTCTTGTCAAACCCAAGGGACTTCTCATCTTAGAAATTCCTCCAAAGTGGTCAATCGCTCATTTATCATATATATTCATGCCATCTGCTGATGAATGGTCCCAGCACCCTACACGATGGAATAATCTTAAATTTTGGACCCGGCTAAGACACCTGCATTTTTATTCACGCGCGAACATTTATGCCATGTTGAACAAGACAGGAGAACAATATGTCGTGGTAGAAACCATTGCGCTCTGGTATTATTATTTTAATCAAAAGAAAATTCAGGCGGTTCTTAACGCATTAAGTCGGAAATTTGGGGAAAAAATATTTGACAGAATTGATGCGATGTTTCGATACATTTACAGGATTCCGTCAGGATATTTTTTCGTCATTCAAAAAATAGGATCATACGACACGAAACCGTGAAAATGACATGAACCTTGAGAACTCGCATGAAGTTTTTATAGGGCGAGTTATAAAAAACTGAACGTCTACGCAAATGAACATCTGTTTTATCTCCCAGGAATATCCTCCTGATAGCGGTTGGGGAGGAATTGGCACGTATGTCTATGAAATTTCTCGTACATTGGCAGAGCAAAAGCATCATGTCCATGTCATTACCAGAGCTATCACCAAAGACGGAGTCACACAGGATATAGGTGGTCATCTCCATATTTATCGAGTGTGGCCCAAAACATATCCAATAGCGAAAAATCGTTTCCTCAAACTTTACCATTTTTTCCCTTTAGTGCTTGATCGTCCACTAGGGTGGGGTTATGCCGCCTATAAAACGTTGCAACAGCTCCTCACGCGCACGCCAATTGATATTATCGAAGCGGCAGAGCATAATGCGGACGCATTCTTCCCCATCCTTCATGGTTATCTTCGCCGCCAACATACGCCGATCATCATCAAACTTCATATCCCAATGATGCTCTATACCACATTAAATACGTTGCCGGTGACGCTGGATGTCCGTTTCCTTGATTTTTTGGAACAGTGGACAGCACGTCATGCCTGCGCGTTGACAAGCCCCAGCCAGCATTTGTCCCGGCAACTCGCAAAAAGATGGAAAATTCATCCGGAAAGAGTATCCATCGTGCCCTATCCGATCAATGATGATTTTTTTTCTCCTGCTCAAAAGATTCCATCTCCTCAAAAAGAGCAAAGAATTCTTTTTATTGGGCGCACAGGTAAGCAAAAAGGTACTGATATATTAATCGAAGCTTTTCGAGACGTCTGCCATGCCTGCCCCAATGCCAGACTCTTGCTGGTCGGCGGAGATAATACATTCTTACGAGACGGAAAAATCTGTTCGTTTCGTGAATATCTCCAACAAAAAATCAGACGCTATCGGCTTGACTCATGCGTAACCTTTGCCGGACATATTGAGCGTCAGGAGTTACCACACTATTATCATACCTCTGACGTGTGCGTCATTCCCTCGGTGGGTTTTGAGAATTTTCCGAATGTCGGTTTAGAAGCGATGGCATGTGGCAAGCCAGTGGTTGCAAGCGCAGTGGGAGGCATCCCGGAAATGTTTGAAGATGGTGTGCATGGTGTGCTGGTCCCGCCCGGCGACCCGGAGGCATTAAGCGCAGCCGTCATTCGTCTGCTTCAGGATCGGACCACGTCTGAAACGATGGGGAAAAACGCCAGAAGCCATGTGGAGCACCATTATGCCAAACATGTGATTGCTAAAAAAACCATTGATTTGTATGAGAGCATTTTACAGAAATAGGAAATAGTGATATGATGCAGCATACTATACAACGATTAAATACAATTACATCTTTGATGTTGACAGTGCTGCTTGTCCTCCTTTACCCTTTTTTTCGTTTAGCGTATCACCTGGATCCATCCCCCACACATCACGTAAAATTATACCTGTTTTGCGGGCTTATTCTGGGGTTTCTCTGCATTCGCTGCCTTCCTCGATCGTGGTGGCAATCTGTGCTCCAACGCCTTCCTTCAAGCATATCAGGCCGAAGGCTCTCTGTCGCCTACGGAAGTGCGACGTTCTTGCTCGGAGGATTTCTGGTTATCAGATACGTCATGTTATTCGGTGATCTCCTTTTTATCCTCAGCCTGGTGTTGCTGTTGAACTTGCTGTGGGTGACGTTTGATACCAATGAACAGAGAGTCGCTTGCATTCAGGCATGGTGGAGAAATATAAGACTGTCCATCG
>JBFZEZ010000289.1:0-3650 GCA_041306585.1 Spirochaetota bacterium
AAATATTCTCCCTGGCCTTGCGCTCAATCCCGCGACACCGGTAGAAGCTATTTATGATTTACTCCCCTATTGTTCAATGGTTCTTATCATGTCTGTTGATCCGGGATTCTATGGACAAAAATTTATGCCAATTGCCCTCTCACGAATCGAACGCCTTGCAAATCACATGAAAAAAGAAAAAATGGAGAGTACATATATCCAGGTAGATGGCGGTATTGATACTTCGAATATAGAATCCCTGATAAAAGCTGGTGCGCAAATTTTTGTAGTCGGTAATGCTGCATTCAAAGGTGGGGATATCAATAAAAATGTTGCTGATTTAAAAAAAAATGCCCTGTTAAAATAATCTCATCCACATTTTCGCATGAATTGGGATATTAATCTTGACAAAAAATTCAGTATTAAAATACTTTACTCCTTATCTATTTCAGGAGGTTATAAGTGGCTGTTAAAATTCGCTTACAGAGAATAGGGACAAAAAAGAAACCCTTCTACCGCGTGATTGCTATTGATAGCAGAAAAAAAAGGGATGGAGCGGTAATTGAGCAACTGGGCCAATATCAACCAATCGTGAATGGAGCTACATTCACCGTTGATGAAGAAAAAGTACTGCATTGGCTGTCAAAAGGGGCTCAACCAACACAGACGATCCTCAGATTTTTGAAAAAGTCTGGAATATGGAACAAATTTAAAAGCGCACACTAATACTTCAGGAGGCGGTAATGAATTACAAGGATTTAGTCGAATATATGGTTAAATCACTGGTGGATAATCCTGAACAGGTTGATATCCGTGAAATAGAAGGTGAAAAATCGACGATTCTTGAACTGAGGGTTACCAAAGAAGATATCGGTAAGGTTATTGGAAAACACGGCAGGATAGCTAGGGCCATCCGTACAATTATAAACGCTTCCGCGACAAAATCCGGGAAGAGAGTAGTATTGGAAATTCTTGATTGATTAACGATAAAGAATTATTAAGAATTGCAGTAATTAACAGCCCCCATAGTCTCAATGGAAAATTAAAAATATCTGTAATTACGGATATTATTGAACGACTATCAGTTGGAAATTCGATCTATATTGAAACCAAAAACGGGCTTGAAAAATTTAAAGTCCAGGATTTGATATATCAAAAGGGGAAAACCTATCTATTAACCATACAAGGGATTAATGATAGAACAGAAGCCGAAAAGTTAAAAGGCTGTGAAATATTGATCGAACGAGTCACTGCCGAAAAAACGCGAAACCTTCTCGGCAATGACGAATTTTATTTTATCGATCTTATTGGCTGCAGCGTATATCTGAAAAATATTGAATTTGGAATTGTTGAAGATGTAATGCAGGCTGGATCAGGGGATATTCTGATAATTACCGGCAAAGATGGAAAAAAGCATATGATTCCATTTGTGGAATCGATGGTTGACACAGGGGAGATTGGTTCCGGTAGAATAAATATTAACCCTGTTGAGGGACTGCTTGATATGTAAAATAATTACCCTTTTCCCTGAATTTTTTAATTCGCCTCTCTGTACGGGCCTCCTGGGAAAAGCAATTGAGTCAAAATTAATTACTGTTGAGCTCATAAACCTGCGGGATTATACCGAAGACAAATATCGCAAGTGCGATGATTATCCATACGGTGGCGGTTCAGGGATGGTTTTATTACCTGAACCTTTACAACGATCGATAATAGCAAACCGGTGCGATGATACGAAAATTATTATGACATCGGCCAGCGGAAAACTCCTTACACAGCAGGTTGTCAAGGAATTATCCCAAAACCGTGAAATATGCATAATATGCGGTCATTACGAAGGTGTTGATCAGAGAATAATTGATCAACATGTTGATTATGAAATATCAATTGGGGATTATGTTCTGTCAGGAGGGGAATATGCAGCCCTGGTTATACTAGATACCATGGCACGATATGTCCCGGGATTTATGTCCAATCAGGAATCCCTCATTGAAGAAAGCTTCGAGACAGACTTGTTGGAATATCCCCAATACACACGTCCGGCATTATTTGACGGTCTTACTGTACCTGGGGTTTTATTAGGCGGCAATCATGCCGATATATCTAAATGGCGGCATGAGCAGAGTATTGAAAAAACGCGTACAATGCGGCCTGAACTATATAAGCATTATCTTATAAGAAAATTAAGAGGGGAGTAAAATATGGATATAATGCGAGAAATTAATAAATCAATTATGATTGCTGACAGAACAGTTGATTTTGTCGTTGGTGATACCGTAAAGGTCCATTATAAAATAATTGAAGGGAATCGTGAAAGGATCCAGATTTTTGAAGGAATCGTCATTGCGATCGATAACAAGGAAGCGAGCAAAACTTTTACCGTACGAAAAATTTCCTTTGATGTTGGAGTTGAAAGGGTCTTCCCCCTGCATTCACCTCGCATAGCGAAAATTGAACATGTCCGTCAGGGAAAAACCCGAAGGGCAAAACTCTATTTCCTCCGTGAACGCAAAGGAAAATCGGCGAAATTGCGTGAAAAAATTGGGAAAACATTGGGAAAGGATACTCAGCATGTCCTTATTGTCCCGGAAGAAAAGGCGGACATAGCTGCTGATACAGCGGCTAAGACAATCGTAGAGTAATAATCATGCAGGATAGATGATGACCGGACAAAAGTATTTGCGGTTAGAAAAGGCGGACAAAAAAAAGTCCGCCTTTTCTGGATTCATACCATCATTCGATATTGAACTCAAACTCCTCTCAAGTGGATATAAAATAATCGCAGGCATTGATGAAGCAGGGAGGGGCCCCCTGGCCGGTCCCCTCTCCTTGGGCATTGTGATTTATGACACATCAATCCTCCTCAATCCTCCTGAAACACTTATTCACAACATTCGAGATTCAAAAAAATTAACGGAAAAAAAACGTTTATATGCCCTTGAAATAATCAAAAATAATGCACTTATCACAAAAACAATTTTTGTTCCACACAAAATAATCGACTTAATAAATATTAATAGGGCAACTGAATTTGCACTTCACAAGGCATTGCGGAGTATACAAATTAAACCGGATGTAATCATCATGGATGGAAATTTTTCCTTTTCCACTCCCGGCATACCATTCATACCTGTGATAAAAGGTGATTCACGATCGATAACGATAGCTTCAGCCTCAATATGCGCAAAAGTTGACCGGGACAATATTATGAATAGATTCCATCAAAAATACCCGGAATACGGTTTCGACAAAAATAAGGGGTATGGAACCAGGGCCCATCTGCAGGCAATTGAACAATTCGGCTATTCACATATTCATCGAAGAAGTTATGAGCCTGTACGGTCGATGCTTACAGGTAACAATAGGTTTCAATGTAATGAAGATTGAATTTGCCAATACAATACGGCTTAACAGCAATTTTGAATCAAAAGCAGCGGGCGCCTTTAAAATTGGAGCGGAATTGATTGTGACTGTGACCCAAAGATTAAACTCACATCATGCAATAATTGACATGAACGGCAAACGCCTGACTGCTGAATTCACACAAGGGGTCCCGCATGGGGGGAAGCTGCTGCTAAAAGTCGAAAAAAAAAGCGGTAATTCCTTTCATTTAAGACTTATTGATCCATCAGATAAAAAAGGTTTTTTTGAAAGGGTTATCGATTATACCC
>JBFZEZ010000290.1:0-4881 GCA_041306585.1 Spirochaetota bacterium
AATCATATTTTTTTATGATTGCTCATTCTCATCTAGTGACAATCCATGTCATTCCTGTGAGGATAGAAATCTATTCTCTCAGACGTGAAAGTCCCCCTTTCTGTGCGGGGATGACAAAAGGGTGCGGAGTCTATGATTAACCCCGAAAAAATGACCTATTGCAAATTTTTAACGATATTCTGATGAAAAGTTAAAGATTTTTTACCGATATTTTTAAAGTATGGATTCATATGAAAAAAAGAGATACCGATACCATTTATAAAAACAACAGTTTCCCAGTCGGGATTTTTATTATGCTTTTACTCATCGAATCCTTCGTAGCCTGCGTAGGAACATTCGGTTATTTTATTTATACTACCAGAAAAAGCATAAAAGAAATTGAAAAATACACTTCCGATTATTCCGAAACGATAGCTGAAGCATTCGCGTATATTGCCGAACGATGTTACAATTATAAAGATTATGCGAAATTGAAATTTCTCTTCCAGCAGAAGATCAACGAACAGGCCATTTTTGAGGCTTTTTTTGTTTTAAAAGACGGAACCCTGTTAGCCCACTCAGACCTCGAAATGGAAAAGGAACTCAAGGGAAACATCGCAAACGATGAATTCTCATATAATCTCGATCTGATCATGAAGCCGGCAAAGGAAAACAATTCACAGATGCTATTCAGTGAATATAATATCCTGAGCAAAGTGGTCCCATTCACGCGCCGCGAGAGGCTCTTCCTGAAAAAATATTTATATAAACAGATAGGCAGTACAGGCTGGCTTGCGAGCAGGGCGATTATTGCCAACAAAAAACCTGTCGGCACGGTTAATTTCATTATCAGCAAAGGAAGGATATACAATTTCATCAAAACCCAGATCAGGCAGAGCTTCATTTTTCTCGGTATCTCCCTCGCGGGTGTTGTATGCATATCATGGTTTATATCCATAATGATAATGTATAGGTATCGCGGCATAAGCAGCAGCAAAAAAATTTCCAAAAGATTTCCAAAAGTTGATTATCGTCAGAGAAGAACCGCTGATACAGGCCGCTATACCAGCGACGATTTTATTACAATTGAACTCCTCTCTGAAGTAGAAGAGGATCGTCCATCGGGAAAAAGGGGCAATGTCCCCATACATGCATATTTCGATGATACCGGCAAAGGGGAGAAAGAGCTGGAATTTGCCGAATCTGACAGGGTTATTCGCGACCCGATTCCGCTCATGAGAAAGAGGTGAGAACATGATCTTTATTAATCACACAGAAGTGATGGGGGGGAATGTTGCCATCGTGAAAATTGAGGGGCCCCTCGACAGCAACACCAGTCCCGATTTCGAAGATTATATCAGCCAGCTGAATCAGAGGCATATACATTTCATTCTTTTTGACGCACTCAAGCTGGATTATATAAGTTCAGAGGGGATTGGATTAATTTTATTCATCCAAAAAAAAATATCCGAGAATAACGGGTTTTTCGTTATATTCAATCTCCCTGACGAAATAAGGGCATTGTATGAAGTGCTCGGTTTTGAAAAAATATTCCGCATTGCATACGACCAGGCGGAAGCAATGCAGATAATGGACCGCCAGATTGAACTAAGAAAACACAGCCGTCATGAAAACCAGTTCAATTCTATGAACCTCCAGGACATAACGGAGAACGGTTCCCAGGGATTTTTTCCTTTTGTCATTGAGTGTGCGCATTGCCAAGCCCTGGTAAGAATAAAAAAAAGCGGGGATTACCTCTGTCCGGAATGTAAAACAGAGTTTACCATAATGCAGGACCAGACAGTCGTCTTTTAAATTGTTCAATTATACTTGACTTTGTAAGGGATATTGTGCCCCATACTATAGAGTGCTATGCAGGGAAGGATTAAGTCCATCCACCGCACTATTCCAATAAATAATTAACAGGGTATGTTCATGCCGATCGCTGAAGGTAAAATATTTCAATTTGAATCCGAAGATTGCATAAAGTCAGATTTTCTGGAAACCATCGATTACGACGGAAACGCCCAGGAAATAACGTACGAAACAGATGAATTTACCGCTGTGTGCCCTTTTTCGGGTCTCCCTGATATCGGGAAGGTAGTCATTGTGTATGTACCGGATAAAAAACTGGTAGAGCTTAAATCCCTGAAATATTATTTCATTTCTTTCAGGAATGCCGGAATCTACCAGGAGGCCGCGACAAACAAGATATTCAACGACCTGTTTAAGCTCCTCAAGCCGCGATCCCTGATAATCAAGACCGTATATAATGTGCGGGGCGGAATCGGGGCTACATGCGTAATGAATTCGGCTGACATCCCACAGTCAAAAACATCTTGAAATTTTGAAGGAAACGAGATTATGAGAGGAATTACCCTGATCGCGCTGATGCTGATATTTTTTTCATGTTCCCCCGGAAGTATAAGAAACAAATCCAGTTTCGAGTTTTTCCGCGTAGGAATCGAGCAGGATGGCATGGAGAAGGACATCGAGAATACCGAAGTCCTTCTTTATAAAAAACCATTTACCCTCATCATTTCATTCAACGGGCCTGATGGAATTTTTGTCAATGCGTCTGTTGATCCTCAGTCATATAACCTTGCCCGTGACGGCGTCGACCTCGCGCGGATCAAGTCCTTTGACGAAACCGTAGTCGCCGAAGAATCACTTGATAATGATGAGGTCCTGATCATATCAAAAACCTCATCGAATTTTCTGTATTATGAGAATGAGAATGATCATCAATTCGACATAATCACAGCGGCCTCAGGGATCTTGCAGTGCAGAAAAAAAATTTCAACCCTGATCAATCTCGATGTAGCCAAAAAAAAACTCAATATTGCCGAAATCAAAGATGACGCAATCTATCTTGTGTTTATGAAGCTCGATTGGAATGAAAACTTCAGTAAAAAAATCGAAAAAAAGCGCTACTGTTTAAAAATAATATTCAAATAATACAGGTCGCCGAATGCCAGTCTCCGATGAAGCATCATTAATCCCTTATGACCGGATGAAAGAACAGGTTGAAAAGGACCTGTCTTCATTCCTGGAGCGAAGCAGGAGCCTCAATGAAATTTCACTCCCCGGGATATCGTTTGAAAGAGGGGGGACAAAAATATCCTTTTCATTTCATGCAATGAACGAGGGCGTACTTATCGACTGCATGACCCTCATTAAAAAACATATTGCAAACGTCAGGATACATAACTTCGAAGATGGATTTTTTTCATTCCAGGCCTTGAATAAAAATCTTTTTAATTCTGAAAACGTCCTTGATAATTTCAAAATTGACTTTTTTTCCCTCTCCACTTCAACCAAGGCCGAGATTTCAAAAAAGGGAAATCTCACCCAGGAAGAAATTAATTTTGCAATAGAAATATTTAAGCGGATTTATTCATCCACTCAGGACGACCCGGTGGTACGCCTGAAAAAACTTGGCGCGTCAATTGTCACCGCGGGTGAGGACATGGGATGGGATTATATCGCAGGATATGAAGAGGTCAAAAGAAAAATCCGTGAATCGATCATACTGCCGCTGAAAAACCCGGATGTATATGATTCGATTGCGTCAATGACGAGAAAGGTGTTCGAATCGAACCGACCGCATGCCATACTGTTTGAAGGCCCGCCAGGGGTGGGGAAAACGACAGTAGCCCGCATTATTTCAGGAGAAGTTAACATTCCTCTTATATATGTCCCCATTGAATCGATCATGTCGAAATGGTACGGGCAGTCATCGCAAAATCTCTCACAGATCTTCGATGCATGCGAAGATCTGGGAGGCGGCATATTATTTCTTGACGAAATAGATTCCCTGGCCGGTTCCCGTGATCAGAATATGTTTGAGGCAACGCGGAGAATTTTATCCGTACTCCTGCGCCGGCTCGACGGTATCGATGCAGCGGCGAAAACCCTGACAATCGGCGCGACAAACAGAAAAGGGGACCTCGACAATGCCCTTATCAGCCGATTCGACCAGACTATAACCTTTCCCCTCCCGAATGAAGAAGAACGCGCTGCAATACTTTCCAATTACGCACGCCATCTTTCGATGGAAGAGTGCCTCGGGCTCGCAAAAAGATGTGAAGGAATTTCCGGCCGAAACGTGAAGGACATCTGTGAGATGACTGAACGAAAATGGGCACGCAAGGTGGTAACAAAAAACATGGAGCCGTCCCCACCTCCGGTTGAGTATTACCGGCATAGTCTTAAGCTTTGGATGAACCCCGCTTAATATACCATAATTTAATCATAAAAAAAAGGGCAGGAAGAGATTAACCCAACCTGCCTTTAATACGGATATGTGAATGTAAGCACTCCGATCAAAATCGGCCGAATAAGACCATCAGCGAAACGGACACACCACGGAGATTGTTATCATAAACACGGGAAAGGTTGAGGCCCTGAACCTCACGGTATGAAGCGCCAATACCAAATTTTACAAACGTGGCCAGGTTCAAATAGATATTCAACTCAGGCTCAAGAATGAAAAAAGCACAATACCTGTAATTATCACTGGTAGTATCATTATACCTGTTTCTCAGGGTTCCGCCGCCGACGAGAAGACCCACGGAAAAATTGACAATAGACCGTGGGAACAAAATATATTCGAATAAACCGCCTCCATATGCCAGAAAAAGGCGTTGATATTTGAGACTATAGTTGCCGGTAAGGTTTTCATTGCTGAGACGGGTCGCCATACCGTACATTGCCCCGCCTATTAACATGCTGTGAGCAATGAGCACTCCCCCGCGAGCACCAGGCATGAAACCGATATAAGGGTCATTTCCCATATCCATCATATTCATGATAGGCATCCTGAATACAGGACCCCCTGCAAAGCCGATATGGGGTTTTTTAAAATTTTTCACCAGGTATCTGATTTCATCAGATTTATAT
>JBFZEZ010000291.1:0-9319 GCA_041306585.1 Spirochaetota bacterium
GCCTTTTCTGACGCCTCAACTTTGGCCTCGTTCTCCCTCAGCATTTTTTCAAGTGAATAAATGAGGGTATCGGCATGGTTCCTGGTCTCTATCAGTTCCTTTAATTTTTTATCTTCATCAGAATGTAATTCGGCTTCTTTTACCATTTTCTTGATTTCTTCTTCATTGAGACCGCTTGATGATTCGATGCGTATCTTTTGTTCCTTGCCGGTCCCGAGGTCTTTGGCGGAAACGTGAACAATCCCGTTTGCATCGATGTCGAATGTGACCTCTATCTGCGGCACTCCGCGCGGCGCCGGAGGAAGTCCGACAAGATCGAACCTCCCGAGTGTCCTGTTCTGGGGTGCCAGTTCACGCTCACCCTGAAGAACATGTATGGAAACCGCCGGCTGACTGTCGGACGCGGTGGAGAAAATCTGGCTTTTCTTGGTCGGAATAGTCGTATTGCGCTCGATCAGTTTAGTCATAACACCGCCGAGTGTCTCGATCCCGAGTGAAAGCGGGGTAACATCGAGAAGCAGTACATCATGAACATCGCCAGCCAGAACACCACCCTGGATGGCTGCGCCGACTGCAACAACCTCGTCCGGGTTGACGCCCTTGTGCGGCTCTTTGCCGAAAATCCTCTTCACAAGTTCCTGTACCGCGGGGATCCGGATTGAACCGCCGACAAGGATGACCTCGTCAATGTCGCCCGCCGTGAAGCCTGAATCAGAAATGGCCCTGAGGCATGGTTCTTTTGTCGACTCAATAAGGTCCTCGACCAGCTGTTCAAACTTGGACCTGGACAGGGTGACAAGCATGTGCTTCGGTCCGCTCTGGTCCGCTGTGAGAAACGGGATATTGATCTCGGTCTGTATCTTGCTCGAAAGCTCAATTTTCGCCTTCTCTGCGGCTTCTTTAAGGCGCTGAAGGGCCATCTTGTCGCTGGTGACATCGATACCGGTTTGTTTTTTAAATTCCGCGATAAGCCAATCCATGATTCGCTGGTCGAAATCATCCCCGCCAAGATGGGTATTTCCGTTCGTCGATTTAACTTCGAAAACGCCGTCACCCAATTCGAGGATCGATATATCGAACGTACCCCCGCCCAGGTCGTAAACGGCGATCTTTTCATTCTTTTTTGCCTTGTCGAGGCCGTACGCAAGCGCCGCGGCTGTAGGCTCATTGATGATCCGCTCAACCTCGAGTCCCGCTATGCGCCCGGCGTCTTTTGTCGCCTGACGCTGTGCATCGTTGAAGTACGCTGGTACTGTAATAACAGCTCGTGTAACGGTCTCACCGAGAAAATCCTCAGCCGTCTGCTTCATCTTCTGGAGGATCCTGGCTGAAATCTCCTGGGGAGTAAAGTTCCCGCCGACTGTATTGACGCCGACACCGCCTTTGCCATCATCCACTACTTTATAAGGGACCATGCGCAATTCGTTCGCCAACTCGTTATACCGTCTCCCCATAAAACGTTTAATAGAACGTATCGTGTTCTCGGGGTTTGTGATTATCTGATTCTTCGCAACCTGCCCCACCAGGCGTTCACTCTTTTCAGTGAATGCGACGATGGAAGGTGTTGTACGCTGCCCTTCCGAGTTCTGGATGACAGTCGGCTCGCCACCGGTCATAACAGCAACGCATGAATTAGTGGTTCCAAGGTCTATTCCAATTATTTTGCTCATTGCTTCCTCCTTTTTGAGTTAATTTTCATAAATTTTTTCATTCCCGATCAATTTTTTCATTCCCGCGCAGGCGGGAATACATCTTATTAAATACCATTAAAAAAAATCAATTATTACAATTCGCTCTCATCACCCAATCACCGCATCCAACAGGATTCAGTCTTTCAATTGTCCTGCTCATTCTCCTGTTGTGCATCCGCCATCTTCGCAGGCTTGGCCACCTTTACTTTTGAACTCCTGATAACGACATCATCAAGTTTAAAACCCTTCTGGTAAACCCTGACAACGGTGTCACGCTCAACCTCGGGGCTCATCTCGATCTCAACCGCCTCATGGAAATTTGGATTGAACTCTTCATTTATAGAAGAAATCTCCGTTATGCTGTATCGCTTCAGTGTTTCTAAGATTGTATTTGAAATCATGGCCACCCCATCAATGAATGATCTGTGCGCCTCCTGAAGCTGACCCTGCTCATCCTTGCTCTCGCTTGCTTCTATCGCCCTGATCAGATCATCATGTATGATGATGATATCAAGGGCTAAATCTTTAATGGCGTATTTTCTGAAGTCCTCCTGGGACTTCTGCGCCCTCTTTTTATAATTTTCAAAGTCCGCCTGACGACGCTTCATTATGTCTTTGAGTGATTCAAGCTCGCCGCACAGCTTAGAAATTTCTTCATTTTTACAGTTCACTGCCTCGTTTAATTCAGCCGCAAGTTTGCCGCCAGCAGACTTATCATGACCCGCTCCCTGAAGGTCCTTCCGGCGGTCGGTTTTACGCCTTTCACTGGACCTGCTGTTTCCTTGTTGCCCAACGGGGGACTGTCCTTCACAGCCTGACTGTTTGCCTCCCCCGTCTCCGCCAGACCCGTCAGCGGCGTTTAAATCGACATCACCGTTTAAGGTTTTTTTATGCTTATCCATCACCTGATACTCCTTTCATTTCGACATCTTGGTTAAAAAATCGGACACAACCCTCCCCGTGTAATCCACGAGGGGAACAACTTTCTCGTAATCCATCCGGGTCGGGCCAATCACTCCAAGGGCCCCGACGTTGCGGTTGCCAATCTTGTAAGAGGAGGTCACAAGGCTGCACCCGGCCACCTTTGCCTCCGGTATCTCGTTCCCGATCATAGTCTGAACACCCGGACTGTCCATGCTGTGTTCCAATATTTCTCTTAATAAATTTTTTTCTTCAATTATATTCAACAGGCTGTTAAGCCGTGTCTCTTCCACCATCTCCGGAATACGCAGAAGGTTTTCAATGCCGTCGATAAATATTTCCGGTCCCTTGTGCTCACCGAGGGCCAATTGCGCTATATCCAGGGCCATCGCCTTATTCTCGCCCATTCCGCTTACCGATCTCAGATTATTGAAGATCGAATCCCGTATCTCACGCAGGTCAAAACCGCACAGCTCGCTGCTCAAAAATTTCGAGTAATTATATAAATCGTCCTGGGTAACGCTCCCGGAGATAAACACTTTCTTATTGATGACAATCCCGGTGCGCGTTACAAGGATAAACAATATTTCATTGACATCCAGGGGGACCAGTTCAACCCGCTTTACAACCGCGAAATCTGGACGCGGGGTGAGCATGATCCCTGCATATTGGGAAATTGTCGCAAGCATCCTGGTAATTGATGTAAACACCTTATCCAGCTGAAGCTCCCGCTTTATCTGATCTTCATTCACAACAAAGTCTTCATTGAGGGTAAAATCATAGGTATCAAGGAGGGAGTCCACATAAAATCTGTACCCCTTATCGGTAGGGATCCTACCGGCTGAGGTATGAGGTTGTATTAAAAATCCCATCACTTCAAGGTCAAACATGACATTTCGCATTGTCGCAGGGGAAATTGAAAAAGAATACTTCTGGACAAATGAACGTGAACCAACCGCCTTACCGGTTATTATATAATCGTACACGAGAGCCCTGAGAATTGACGATTCTCTTTCGTCAAGATTCCTTTGATGTGCCTCAGTTTTTTTCATGGCAAACCTAATTCAATCTCTTTTATTAGCACTCATTATACCTGAGTGCTAATAATAAAATAATAAAAAACAGCTTAATCGTCAAGCTTAAAATAAAAAAAATATGATTTTTTTGGAAAATTTAATGAAATTGAAAGAAATTACCCTTTTTTCTTCTTATCAATACTTTCCTTTTCTTTCGATTTATCCTCAGCCTCAAGGGCAAGGCGGGCAGCATCTATGGTATTTTTTAATTTTGTTGCTTCTTCATCTTCCCCAAAAAGGACATGGATTTTCCTTAAAGCCCCAAGCAAATCTATTGATGCCTTCAGGTCATCCCTGGCCTTTCCAGACAATTCATATTTCCCGCGATATTGCTTTGCTGCTTCAGAGAGGGTTTCCTTACATAATTTCATGAGCTTCTGAAGATCTTTATAAAATTCATATCGTGGGTCCCTGAATTTGGCGACATCGGAAAATTTAGTGATATTTTTCGTTATTACCGCAACCCTGGAAAAAAGCTCAACAAAAGACCATTTCCATTTTGAGCTTTCTCCTATTTTGTCCCTGAGTTTTGAAAAACCGGAATGAATTTTTGTTATGAATTCTAAAATCTGGGCCGGGTTGATAAGTGCGATCTTTGCCAGGTAATCATCGTTTTCTTTTAGGGAACGGTCCATATCCTTTCCAATAATATCTTCAGTATATTGCAGAACCTTGTAAAATCCCTTACGGGCATTGTTGAGGAATGTATCATTTTTTATCCCCAACATTTCCATGGACAAATCACTCATGCGGATATACAGGTCATTGATCTTGAGCTGGATGTTAACAATTTCAAGAAGATAGTAGTCCTTTATTTTGGGGAGCTTGCGCTGCTTAATGATAAGCTCCTTGATGTAAAGGTTAAGAGTTTCAACTTCTTTTTTTACATCTTTAATCTCGTCGTTATAGGCGGCTTTTTCCGCTTTGCTGATTCCCATGTCACCTTCCCTGCTATGCGTAGGTGTCGATTGTATCCCCTTTGCCGGGTTCCTGGCTTACTGGTCCACTCCGCGATCTATCTTCGTACTGCTCACGCGTTTGCTCGCTTCTCGGCGCTTCAGCTGTGAAGCCGGTTGGAACCATATCGGGACCGCTGATATTTGTGATCTCCATTGTGTCCTCCCGGTATCAATATAAAACATCGGAGGGAAATATGCAATAAAAAAGCGAATATTCCCATCTTTTACAACAATTCGACAAAACTTTCGCCGTCTTGTTTCAGCTGACAGGTCTTTAATATGACAATATTTTCAAGGGTTTGAAGTGACGCACCCGCCAGGTCAAGGAGGACCGAATCGATGCGCATCGACCCCTGAGTAAAAAGCCTGAACATAAAGCCATCATTGTCAAGCGATTTATAATCATTGATCACTTTTCCGAATTCAAGAATACGGGCCCCATCCCCTTCCTTTGATTTTTTTGTAAAATCTCCGCGGGCCTGCAATCGTTCCCGTATGGCGGCAGCGGCACCAGGACTCAATCCTGATACGATATACTCGACAAGGACCGTCAAAGCCATAATTGATTCACGCTTTTCAATATAATGAGAATCTACAACATCAATCCCCTCCGGAAGACGCGCGGACACCCTGCGGAAGGACTCGGCATCAAAATCTTCATAGAGATCGATATCAATCAGTTCCGCATCGCTTTCAACGAACAACGGGACCGGGTATCCGGCCGACATCCGTTCACGCTTATTAAAGCCCTGAGAGTAAGAGACAGGAACATCAGCCATGCGCAGCCCTCGTTTTATGACCTCCATAAAATCGATATGCGAGATGAGTTTCAACAACCCCCGCTTAGTGACCCGTACGCGGGCAATGTGCTTCACGACATACTTCCGCTCGAAATGCCTGGCCGAATTCCTGAAACCCTCGATATCGAGCGGCTCGGCGTATTCGGGGCTTGCGCACGATGTATTATTCTCATCAAAGCTCCTTTTCCTCCGCGCAGCAATGAGCTTCTCGAAACCGGTGATTATGACCGACCAGGGGAGCACATCGCAATCCCCCCTTTCTCCCAGCAGTCCCTCCCAGCCGGGGAACAGGTCATCGAGGTTCCTGCGCCACACGTCGAACCTGAAATGCTCCTGCCATGAATCGAACCTGCAGCCGTCGTTATATGAAGCCAGAATAACCCGGCCCAGCCGGGCGTCCCCGCGGGCAAAGACCCCCTCCAGAAGACTGGCATTGAGGTCATGGTTTTTAATTTTTATTTTCCCGGGCACACCGCGCCTGATCCGGTGGATCGTATCGAGAAAATACTGAGTGTCCATCTCCCGCTCCCACTGGAACGGCGTATGGGGCTTGGGCACAAAAGGTGAAAGCGTAACATTGATTTCTTTTCGCCTCCCGCCGAGGAGATGCAATCCCTCGAGGAGTTCAATCACGGCAGATGCCTCATCAACCGTATCGCACCCCGGGAGGCCGAGCATAAAGTAGAGTTTGACAAGGTTCCAACCCTTTGAATACACGCTCTTTACAATCGCGCGAAGATCATCCAGGACTATTCTTTTATTCGCACGCGCCCGTACATAATCAGACGCCGATTCAACAGCGAAGGTCAGCGATGTTTTTCTGATATCGGAGATGTTTTCAATGACCGGCAGCGTCTTTGCATCAACCCTGAGCGATGGAAGGGAGACTGTCGTACCCCTGTCGTGTAACACGGGCATTATGGTATTAAGAAGAGTTGTCAGATTGGGATAATCCCCGATAGACAGGGATGAAAGGGTCAGGTCTTCAAAGCCGGTGTTCTTCACTGCTGTGATGATTCGCTCCGCAAGAATACGGTGATCATATCTGCGATAAGGGAGTTCGTAAAAACCGGCGTGGCAGAAATTGCAGATATTGGGGCACCCTCGCGCGACTTCGACTACGGTCCTGTCCTGTGAAATGCGTATGTTAGGCACCACCGGACTCAGCGGGTCGAGGGGATGGACGCCGCGGTAGACCCACCGCCGCACTGCAGGGCCTTCGACACCGGAAACAAGCGGCCCGTTATACGAAAATGAATACCGTGACGGTACAAGCACCCCTTCAATCCCGGCCAGCATGTTTATCTTTTCAGCCCTGCCGGCGCCGGCCGCGCGCGCTTTTGCCAGAATTGAGCATATATCGGCTATTCCCGCCTCTCCGTCGCCGATAAAAAAAAGGTCGATGAAATCACTTGCCGGGAACGGATTCGAAACCGCCTCCCCGCCCGCCATGACGATCGGGTCCCCTTCCCCGCGCTTATCCCGGGAGAGCGGGACCTTTCCCAGGTCGAGGACCTGCAGCATGTTCGTATACAGAAGCTCGGTCGGGATATTAAATCCAATCATATCGAGATCGTTTAACGGGGTATAGGTTTCAAGAGTATACAGGGGAATGCCGGAAGACCTCAGCTTCCGCTCGAAATCTGCGGCCACCGCATACACGCGCTCACAGGCGACGGCGGGGTTTGCGTTTGCGATGTCATAAAGAATGCGTATGCCGTTGTTGGCCATTCCCACCTCGTAGAGGTCCGGAAAAGACACGGCGATCCGGAGGACGGGATCATGCTTGATAATCCTGTTCAGCTCCATGCCGATATAACGTCCCGGTTTTTCAACGTCTGCGACAAGGCGCTCTATAATCGATCTGTTTAATTGAGGCATATACAATCCATGTTATTAAAATCAGGTGAGTTTGTTCCGATCCGCAACCTTAATGTGCACGTAATGTATTTGTCAAGACTCTTTATGTAAAGCTGAAGTAAGCCGCACGTAATCATCAATAGAAAGGTCTTCGCCGCGCGTTGAGTGGAGTATTCCGGATCCATCCAGGACCCTTCTCGCCAATTCGCTGCCGAGGGACAAATGGGGGGATTCAGCAAGGGCCCTTATAATCGTCTTCCGCCGTCCCCAGAATGCCGACTTGACAATTGCATGAAAGAGGTGAATCTCTTCAGTATTAAGCGGGAGAAATTCCCGCCGGGCAAGTTTAATAAATGAAGAATTCACCTCGGGCCGGGGATAAAAACAATCCTTACCGATATTGAAAAGAATGGATGCCTCAAAATAAAATCCGAGGGTCACGCTCATTGCGCCGTAATTTTTATTACCAGGGCGGGAAAGAATGCGGTCAGCCATCTCCTTCTGAATAAGTACAAAAACTTCCGGCGCACTGTATTCCCGGGCAAGCCTGAACAGTATTTCAGAAGCGCAATAATAAGGAAGGTTTGAAACAACCTTGGAGTAATCCCCATCAATCCGTGTTTCAAGAAAATCATTATGGATGACCTCTACATTATCGCAGCCACCGAAGGCATCTCCCAGGTATCGTACAAATCCGGAATCGATCTCGATCACGGTTAATTTTCTGACTGCTTGAGCCAGTCGGTTTGTCACAGCCCCTAATCCGGGACCGATTTCGAGTATCGCTTCATCAGCACCGGGAGATACCGCATCAATGATCTTCCCGATGTGCTGTTCGGATATTAAAAAATTCTGGCCGAGCTTTTTATTCGGGGCAAGGCCGTATTGCTGGATGATGGAGATAACTTCTGATTTGTTCATTAATGGTATGTGCACAAAACGGGAGTATTTTTCAAGTATTATTTTTATCTGATAACAATGCAGATATGTTCTTATTTTTAGCATACGATTATCCATGTCATTCCCGTGAAGACGGGAATCCTTAATTCGCGTCTAGCGAGAATGATCCCCGCCGTAGTTTATACTCGCGCAGGCGGGTACGGGGATGACAGATGGGTAATACAAGATAGCCTGATGAAATTATTATTGACACCCCTTCCCTCATAGTGCATACACATTCCATGAGAATTCATTGTCTCCAGCATGTCCCATTTGAAGACCCCGGGTACCTTCTTTCTTTATTTCATGAAAAAGGGGGGCACATTTCATCAACGAGGCTGTATAACCATGAACCCCTCCCCGAATTATTTAATTTCGACATGCTCGTCATAATGGGCGGCCCAATGGGGGTATATGATGAAAGTCAGCATCCCTGGCTCGTTCGTGAAAAAAAATTCATTGAGAAAACGATGCACGCCGGGAAACATGTGCTGGGGATTTGCCTTGGGGCCCAGATGATCGCGGCAGTTCTCGGCGCACGTGTCGAACGGAATCCGCTTAAGGAGATCGGCTGGTTCCCGGTCATCATCGAACCGAACGCTTTGCACGCCGGGATATGCGCACACATCCCGGGAATATTTAAAGCGTTTCACTGGCATGGGGACACTTTCGACATCCCTGCCGGGGCGCAAAAACTGTGCCGCAGCGATGCCTGCCCCAACCAGGCCTTCATAACTGGCGAACGTACGCTTGCTCTGCAATTCCACCTGGAATGCACGGAAAAAAGCATTAATAATCTCATCGATAATTGCCCGGATGATTTCGAAGAATCCCCCTTCGTGCAGTCGATTGCAGACGTCCGTTCCGGCATGAACAACATTAAGGCTTGCAATGAGATAATGGGGCGAATAATAACTAATTTCGCGGTGGGGTTATAATAGACAAAACGTTACATGATTGTAACATTGTCTCGGCAACGAGTATCCTGATTTTGAGCAATGCTTCATTTTTATTACGCGAATGTTAAATTAATACCGATTACAGCATATTTTATCCATCAACTATTGACTTTT
>JBFZEZ010000292.1:0-2818 GCA_041306585.1 Spirochaetota bacterium
AAAAAGACTGACAGCATCCATGCTAGCAGCAACCTGATCGGCCAAAAATACGGGGGGTCAATCGGTATGTCGATCCTCATCGACTCGGGCGTGAACAACGGGGTCAAGGACCCTGAGTTCCTGAATACCATTGATGAAATCTGCACATCCCTCAAAAAAGCAACCCGGGAAAAAGTTAATGTTGAGCGCACCGATTCCTTCGTTGATGTAATAAAAAGCATGCACAAGGTCATGAACAATAACAAGGACGAATATTATTCAATACCAAAAACAAAACAGGAAATTGTCGATTATATCGAAGTGTACGCCGGCGACGACAACAACTACGACGGCCGCCCCGATACATTCGAGCGGTACGTTGATCCCCAGTACCGCACGGCCCTTATCTTCGCGAAGATATGGGGGAGTTCCATACAATCGAACATGGGCACATACGAACTATCGAAAATCGAGAACAAAACGTCAAAGTATCTTACAGAACGGCTTAAGGGGCGATATGCTTTTTCAATTACCGGTGAACCGACGATCCTCATTCGGCTCTCCAATTATATCGTCTCGGGCCAATTGCTGAGTCTCCTCTTTTCACTTGCGGCTGTGGCGCTTGTAGTGGTGCTCCTGTTTAAAAACTGGGGAGCCGGCCTGATCGCATGCATCCCCCTCACGGTCGCGGTCCTGGTAAACTTCGGGATCATGGGGTGGTTCAACATCACCCTGGATTCAGCAACCGCACTCATAGCCTCAATCACCATAGGGATCGGTGTCGACGACACCATACATTTCCTGAACACATTCCGCCATTATCGGAGAGAAGGCTTGAGCATAGATGAAACCCTGAAAAAGGTCATCATGGTGGCAGGGAAGGCGATTATATACACCTCTGTGGCCCTGGTGTTCGGCTTCGGTGTTCTTATACTTTCAAACTTTATGCCGGTGGTACAATTCGGCCTGCTTATCGCAATAACCATGATCGCGACCACAATCGGTGCCCTGATCATTCTGCCGACGGCAATAAAAGCAAGCGGTTTCGACCTTAAGGAAAACGGATCCAATTCACTGTTCTGGAGGATTTTTTATATTGGGAAATATTTCAAATCCGATAAAGCAGAATAAATTACTGTAAGATGTCAAAAAGCTGTTGGCAATTATTGTCTCAGTTGCTACATGTCACCCTCAATGTCATCCCCGCGCAGGCGGGGATCCTTCTCGCTAGACGCGAATTAAGGATTCCCGTCTACACGGGAATGACATTGATTGTTACCTATGAAAATTGACATGTAAGTAATAAAATATCATTCTTGACTTTTTAAACATAGATAGTAAGTTTTCAACTTAAAAAGCCCCCTAAATCCCCCGGAGGGGGACTTCAAAGAATAGAGAGGATACCATTATGAAAAAAATTTCAGCTTTCCTGTTACTTGTGTTTACCGTATGTGCCGGGGTCGCGTTCGCCATTACAGGACGTGAAATCATGGAAAAAACCGACGCATTAAAAAAACCGGAGTCCGGCATCAGCACAATGGAAATGAACATCTACAGGGGCGGTTCGCTTGAAGAGGTGAAGGAGCTCAGGATAACCGGGAAAAAAATCAACGGCAATCAGAAAAGCCTCACTGAATTCATAAAACCAACAAAAATTAAATTCCTCAGCCACGAAAACAAGGGGCGCGACGACGACCAGTGGCTCAAAATGACGAGCGGCAAGCCGAAGCGGATCGCCAGCCAGGACAAGGGGAAACCCTTCGTTCATTCGCATATTTTTTATGAAGACCTGTCGGCGCTCGATATCAACGATTTCGACTTCACGTACAAGGGTGACGGTCAGACGCTTGGGGCCCCCTGCTTCATCGTCGATGCAGTAAAAAAAGGGAGCGAAAAAGTCTATTCGAAAGTTACCCTCTATGTCAGAAAATCCGATTATTATGTAATAAAAACCGATTTTTATCAAAACAATAAAATACTCAAGACAATGGAAAATTTCGACATAAAAATCGTCAATGGAATAATAACCGCACACAGGATGGTCATGAGCATGGCTGATGGAAGCGGCAAAACGGAAATGAAAATGAAAAGCGTGCAGTACAATGTTCCAGTGTACGATTCGCTCTTCAATAAAGAAACATTATAAACAAGGGTTACATTATGAAAATCCACATATTAATAGCGCAGCTTGTTATTACATGTATATTTACAATAACAATTCCCCTGGCCGCCCAACCTGATAACGCGGGGAGAGAACCACAGTCAGCTGAAAAACTATGGCGCATCAGCGGCTCCATCGAATCCGAAAATTATTTCATGGTAAATCCCAATATCAAAGCATCCAGAAATGAATATCCCGTCAACAAAGTCGAACAGCATGCTTCCATGGATGTCCAGGTCGGAAAAGAGACAATCCACGCGCGGGGCGTGGCCCATGGGTATCTCTATCCCACAGACAAATACACGAGCGAAGGGGGCAATAAAAACAGCCTGCTCGTCAACGAACTCTACTTGCGGTATATCAATTCATTCCTCGAATTAAAGGCCGGGCGGCAGGTGATCAGGTGGGGGACCGCTGATTCAGCTAATCCCACATCGTACTTTACACCGCTCAACATATCCGAATTTCTTTTGAAAAGCGAGGACGAATATTATCTCGGCGTCGACGCATTCCTGGTAAAATTTCTTTTCAAGGATTATTCCTTACAGCTTGTCTGCCTTCCTGTGGCAACCTATAACGAGCTCCCGGGGACTAACAGCCCATGGACACTCCGTTTCCCACGGCTATCCATACCTCCAACATATGCGGACGTGATCTACCGCAATGAGACCCCGAAAC
>JBFZEZ010000293.1:0-4298 GCA_041306585.1 Spirochaetota bacterium
GTTTTGACAACCGGATTATCATTCAGGATAATCTGCACAGGAGCAGAGATTACCGGGTGATTTGCTTTAACCGTCCCCGTTATGGTCACATTTCCCTTCGAGTTGACCTTACCTGCAGAAAGCGTTGTTTTTGAATCAACAGAACTGATATTGAGTGTGCGTATTACAGATTCTGTTGTTTCCGACCGGGCGTAAAGAGCATGAGAACCGGGAGTTATTCGTCCGATTGGCAGTGTAGCTGTAAAACTTCCAAGAGAATCTGTACGGGTCATTATCACTGGCAGTTTATCGATGTATATTGTCACTGGAATATCCGGTGCCTGATGGGCACGTAAACCGGATAATAGGAAAACAGTTCCAAAACACGTGATGGAGTCACCATATCTTGCAGATTCCGGGTAGAGTAAAAATAAAATCTGGGAACTACGACGGACTGGTAAATTGACGTTGCTAACAGTGTTCTCCGCATTTTCATTGATTTTCCTTGCATATCCTGAAAATTCTTCAACACCCTGCTTCTCCGCTGTTGTGTCAAGACCGTACTTTGAACCGATTCGGGTGGTGATATTTGTATCCGCACGATACTCTTCAGTGAGTGCCTGTACTTTTTTCCTAATTACATCCTTTTGAATTTTAACTGAAGTTATTATGTCGGGATTGTCCTTTTCACGGTTTTGTATCTCGAGACTTTCCAGTTCATCAAGTGATATCGATGAATTCAATAGTGTAGATAAGAGTTCTTTCTGACGGGCTTTGCTTCGGGAAAATTCATTGATCTCACTTTCAGCCATATTGAGGTTTACAATAAGATTATTCAGTTTTACCTGGGAACGTGAGAATATTTCCAGATCATGTCGCGCCTGTTCAGTATCCTTAAGATTTATGTTTACAACAATAGGACCGCTGTAATCCATCAGTTCCTGCATCATTGGAAGCACATCGGTTGTGCTGTTTATGGACTGAATTTTTAATACATCCACATTATTGTGAAATTTCGAGGAAAATTGATCCATTTTAAGAGAATAGAGCACTGGACCCTTGAAAAAAAATACTACTGTGATAATCACTATCAGAGCCAGGATAATGATGATGGTATTACGGAAAATTGCTTTCATTTGGACAGGATCTCCAGCACTTTCTGGGCAACAATTCCTCCAAACAGGACAATACCGGCAGCAATGATGTATTTGAGATACCGGAGATACAAAGGAAGCGTGAATCGTGTGTCGATCAATTCAACAATAATAAGAATCCCAATAAGCCACAGAACAAAAAAAATTTCAATGTTGATACTATGAGCAAGGAGCATGAATATGCTGATAATCACAAGCCAGATAACAAGAACAATGGCTGCGAGATTCTTCTTTTTCATCAGATCTCTTTTATTATAAGTGATTATGGCTATAGGAAATTTTCTTTTTTTATGAGCGTATCAGAACCACAAATGATTCCGATTCAAAACTCTTTTCCAATTAATGGCATTGTAGTAGTGTGAATCCCATCATATTCTTTGTCACAATTTTTTCCTTTCACTAATGTGCCAGAAACCTTTTTATGTGAGCTGTATCATAGTGAATCAAGCTGAATTATGATGAAGAACGTATATCTGTATTCTGGCATATTAATCCTAATCCTTGCAATCAGTGTATGCCCGGTTCAGGCATTCACCGCAAAGAGCCTCGATATTGTGGTACAGGATAATGGGGATGCACTCATCACATTTGATTATGATCTGAGCTGGTACGAGAATGTAGCCGTATTTGCCCAGATAACAAATCCCGGCAACGAACTGAAACGAGCGCTTGAGGCAAATTTCGGCAAAAAAGTTGATGTTATTACCACTACAGGAAAGCAGTCACAAGTCCTTGTTCAAGGATTTGCATCACGGAGCGTTAAGGACAATCTCGTTACAATGGTCACACCGGCACTCTCATTTGATAGCGCAGAGAAAATCCTGAAACAGTACTGGTTTGCTCCTCTTATCAATGTGGACTTTTCCCCGGCAGTTACCCGGGTCATTTTCCCGGATGGATATATTGAGACGTTCAACAACCAAATCGCAATACCAAAAATCGATCATAACTTGAGAATTTCTGGAGTATAATCCCCATTTTTCCAGAATATTTTTTCCTATCCGTATACAAGAAAAATCTCCTGATTAGACAAACCGGTGTATTGTTCATGGAGATATGGCACAGAGTATTTTTTTTAAATTATTATCTCCGATTATTCCTGTAGTCTGCAAGAATTCTCCCATTCAGAAAAATGGATGCCCGTTAGAGAAAGATCCCGTCTGGTGATTACGGAATAATAGTGTTTGTTTGCAGGTATTTCAGATCATATCGGGATAACGCTTTAAAACTGGAGATAGATGAATCCATGAGTATTTATTTGTACATTAACTCTAAAGCTTTCAAATCGAGCTCACTTAATTGTGTGGTGTTATCAGAATATGAATAGAAGATACTGTCAGAAGAATCATTTGATTCTCCAGTAAAACCTAATTTATACAATAAACTACGAAAAATCCAGTGTGTTCGCTGTTCACCTATAAAATCAGAGTTAATATAGATCATCTCTTTTGTTATGTACTGAATTGTTATGGTCTTTTGAATATAATTGATGATACCCGTCTTTGGATTTTTGGAAATTGTCGCGCCATTAAGTAAATCACTATCTGGAATCTCAATATTTTTAAGTGAGGATTGAGGCAAAAAAACCAATACAATGTCTGCCATTTCCCCGGGTTTAACCGTAGAATGGATTTTATTAGTCATTGAGTAGTTATTAAACTGGGCGATGAACTGCTCTACGATTATGATATCACTATAATCGTTATCTCCCGTAATGGCGATACTCATAATTTTTAAGGCAGGTTTTTTTATTTTTGTTTTGCCAGATGCAATTGCATTGATATGTTCATTGATCTCTGCAGAAGTTAACCCCTTTTTGGTTGTCAGTGACTGCAGAGAAATATCTTTTTTATCTGCAACCACATTCATCGGGTCAATTTTTGCAGACGGAGATGAATTTTTCTGAAGATTTACCGGATTGGACACATTACTGGTGATTCCAGTGCTGGTATTGTCTATGGGTTTTACCGGGTTCCAGATTCCAAAAGCGGGTCCGATCGTGATTACAAACAGGATAAGAATGACAAAACCCACAATCAGTAGAGAATATTGAGGTATTGCTGGTTTCATGTAGACATTATCCGGAGAAACGATCTTCTTTTCTGGTAAAACCACGAGACTTTTTACCGTATCGCTGATGCCAATATCAAATCGACTGGAATTATTATCATTAATTTTGCCGGAATATGGTGTGAATGTCCGTCCGTAAGGAGCGATCGCTTCGGTATTGTGAGAAATGACAGATTGTGAAATGGCAGGGGGAATATCAGCACTTTTTAGAAGTCTGGGTTCAAAAACCGTTTCATGTTCTCCTGAATCGATACCTCTGCAGGAGATCGATTTCAGTGCGGCGAAAAGGATATAATCGCTGCTATCTGAATCGGTATCATTATCCGGTGAATCCGGTTTATTGTTTAAAAACGATTCGAACTCAGCAAGCTCTCTTTCATCGAAATATCGTTCGAGTGTTGATTGGATCTCCAAATATCCTATATCGTCATTAAAATGAGAGACAACTGCAGATCCAATGAGGAAAAGGCAATCCAGATCAATTTTCTGGTCTGGGGATTTCTGGTTAAACTTTCTCACAATCCGTGTCAATTCGTAAAGAACAGATTCCCATTCGGCATCCAAACCCAGTCGTGTCCAGATAACTTTTGCAATCTGTGGGGCAAACGCTTCTATCCTGTTTTTGTCATATTCATTGACCGCAGAAATATATGCATTTTTTTCCTCTTCGATAATCTTTGAGAATGTGGCCAATACCAGTAAATAATTTGATGTGATTCCGGTTTTCTGAAGGAGTCTGTATATTTTCTCAAAATCTTCAATAAGAAGCTGGATATCACTAAATATCTGAAACTGAGAGAGATTTATTGAAGAATTGCTTTTTGAAAGAAGGTTATTATCAGACTGTAACTCGTCACATTTTGTTGAAAAGAATAAAAAGACTTCCCCGAGATCATGCTCCCCTACAGGGAGCATTCCCTTTTCAAATAACTCAAGAAACAGGTGTATTGATCGTTTTCTGGTAGTATTGTTAATTGTATAGTAGCGAAGGCAATAATTATGATATATCTGATAATCGGATTCATTGAACTGAACCCAGATTTTTTCCATGCACAATGTTATGTTCTGAATATATATTTGTTGTTTGTAACGCAC
>JBFZEZ010000294.1:0-6390 GCA_041306585.1 Spirochaetota bacterium
AACCCTACGCCCTCATCCCGGCATCGCTGGCGCTTGCCGATCCCCCCACCTTCGGTCAGGCGAGAGCATGAGATATTATGGGTGCGGATAATCTCCTCTCATGGAAACACTCAGGATTCAGTATCGAGGAGAACATTAATTGCCTATCCTTGGAGGAATTCATCATCATTATTATCGCGAGGCGGCTTGATGAAGTAATATTTTACCCCTACGGGCAACAAGACGCACGGTATCCCAACTCGTGCCGTCCCACTGGCCGATATGGACCGAGCCCTGGTCTTTATAAAAACCATCCTTTACTCCCTCATCGTGATAACTCCCGATCGCGATTATGCTTCCGTCCTGAGATAGCGATACGCTGTTCCCGAACAGGTCATCGGCCTCACCGTCGGATACAAGAATTCGTTCTATATATGTTACGGAATCATTCAGGGAGAGAACGTTTCCGGCTGAATCACGGAATTCGGCATGGATGATCTTGGTGCCGAACCCCGCCTGAAAATTCCATATCGTTTAACGTTGCCGTTACCGTATAAATAAACGGGAAATTGTTTTCAATAAAAAAAGAACCGTGAAGGCTCGTATCAACAACAGGAAGATCATGAGCGTATTCATTCATGAAGTTGGAACAGCCGGTAGAAAAGAGAATGAGAAAACACCCGTACCACAAAGTAAATGCGCTTCTCATACTACCTTTGTAATTGCTATGAAGTTACTTCAATATTCTTAATTCACCCTGCGAGCTGAGTATCTATAATAACATACATGTAATATAATGAATAAATCCAATTTTTTTTGAAAAGAATTAAAATTTTTAAAGATTAATATTCGTACCTATTGTAGAATGACTGTTATCGGGTAACCATTTTCTCCCCGAAAAAAGATCTGTTACATACATTTGAATATCATGAAAAAATTAACTATATTTATAATAATAATAATAATAATAATAATTACTGCAATCGGTTACGTTTATTCAAATAACGCGTCTGACACTACTACGAATAAAAGTATCCCGACGGACGTCAAGAACATTGACGCTGAAACGGGAGAAAAAAAAGAACCGGCCTTCCCCCATGTGCGTTATCATGCGAATGAATCAGACTATCTAACTGCTTTTTTCAATCTTTACGCAGACGCGGCCTCCCAGACAGTGAGGGATGACATAAACAAAATTATGCGCATAGAACTGAAAAAAATTTCTAATCTCTACCTCCTGACCCCGGACCAGATGGGGTCTCTCCCCAGGCCCGTGTGGCAGACGCCAACCTGTTTTGGAGGGAAATGCATCCACCACTACGGAAAATCCCTTGAGGTTGAACGGGTGATACACGGGACCATAACCGGTGGAACAAAAAAATTTCAAAAAGACCTCGGAGAAACCGGACCCGATCAATACCTTATAGGCGTTACCCGTTTAACAATCTATACCATAAATGTCACACTGACTTCTATCCCTGACGGCGCGCCAATGGTCACCATCACCGAAAAATCCGATAAAAAAAACCTATATGCCACCCTGATCAAAATCGCAAAAAAAATCAGCGGACATTACTCACCCCGTCTATTGCCGACGGCCCCTCCACAAGTCAGCGCCATACGGCCGGAATTCAGCTTCGCCTTTGCCGGCACACTCCTCATCCCGGTTGCTTTCTTTCATCAATTTTCATATATCGGCGGGGGCCTGACTATTATTCCCGAGGTTGACCACCTCTTTGTGAAAAATCTCGTGTTTCAGCTTCCGTTCGGGTATTACTATATGCAGAGCAAAAAAAATCGAATCGATGTATTCCAGCAAACCCAGGTATCATTGCTCATCGGTTACCTGTTCCCGATCTCAACGGGAAAACAAAAAACTGAATCCATTGAAGCAGACCAATCAAAAAAATTCTCACTCATCCCCCTGCTCGGCTTCGGGTATCAATTTCATATCATCACCGAAAAAAATGACACAAAGGTGTTCGCTGATTCATTTTTGACCGTACAGCTGGAAATGAGGTTCAGGGTCGCACAAAAGATGCATGTCTTTTTCACCCCGGGGTTCAATTTCTTTTTTGAAAAGATTAAGACGGGAATGTACTCCAGCGTTCATCTAGGGTTTAAAATTGCTTTATAACTGTGAAACCGGGCAAGACAGTGTACTATAATAATAAAATTTTTTTTTACCAAAAACCCTTAATTGGTTGTTAAGGATAAAATCAGAACAAAACCGCCGGTATAAATCTATCAACCGGCGGTTGGATTAAAAAAATTATTGATTTCGTGCAAGGGGCGCTATGTACGGCAAGCTCATCCACCGCTCTTACCGACGCAAGCGCTGTTACCGTTGTAAACAGTATTATCTGGAACAATAGAAACACCGACGCCGTCGATCCTTTGGAGAGTGAAATTCGGGACGATGCGACCGGCACAATCGCCATTACCTACTCCTGCATCAATCAGGCCCCGTTTAACACCGATGCAACGAATATCGCAACAGACCCCCTGTTTGCGGCAGCCCCGGCACAGTCATTCTATCTGCAACCAACAAGCCCCTGTGTCGACACAGGCAACCCCGCAGCATCGGATACAATAAAAGCCGTGCTGCTTGACCGTATCTCAATTCTAAACGGGGCCATCAAAGTACAGGACATCACGAGTGACGCCGGGGGATATCAGGGGATTGTTGATATGGGGTATCATTATGAACCAGGTCAGGTCGGCGGGCCGTAAAATACTGACAGATATTGCTATAATCAATTAATTCTATTTACTTTTCTTTGTTGCGTTTAGACTTAACGCAATCAATTTTGCGCCAAGTTGGGCAACAAGTTCATACAACTCTTTGAATTCATCATTCTTGCGCAACCCCCTGAATTCAACACTTTTCCCTTTCAGCAAATCATTAACGTGGTTGGTCAATACATGAATCGGCCCGGCGATTGAATTGGTTTTATTGACCAGATACACATACATAACCAGACATAGAATAACAAGAATGACGATAACGAAGCTTAAAAGAAAAAAGTTATATTGAATATTATTTTTAATGTCTTCAATATGCGTCTTCACACTCTCCATGCTGGTATCGTGATCACGTGTGACCTTATTTGACGCAAGAATAAGGTCTGCATCCCCCACCCCTTGCGAGTATTTGACAAAGGCCTTGACGATATCATCTTCAACCGTGACAACCTTATGTAACTTCTGAATAGATTCAAGGTTCCTTGCATTGTTCCAGATGATATACCCGGTCAGCAGGGAAATGATGCATAGAGCGATAATTAAAATAATGCTGATGACCGAAAAGGTTGTTTTTAATTGAAATTTTTTGTCGATGAGTTTTTGTTTTCGTTTCTGCTTGGTGTCCTGCATTGCTCCGTTATCCATCCTTTTATTTGATTAAAAGTATTAAAAGTCTTATTGTTAATGATAGGAGTATCGATAAAAAATTCAATCAAAATTTGTAAAAATTCATCAAGCAGATTCAATTTTTACCCTTCAAAACCCGCAAATATAGCCTCTGCATCGGCCAGCGGAGCGACCGATTATGCTTATACAACCGCTGTGAATCCACTTGATACTGCTGGTGAAACCGGACCGTCGCGTACAGTTGCCTGGTATTCTATCAACAGCGGGTCAGTTACAAAGCCGGTCATGGGTAAAACAGCTAATTCTCTTGGTCTCTACGACATGAGCGGGAATGTGTGGGAGTGGTGTTTTGACTGGTATCCTGGACTAAGCGGTTCTGACCGCGTGGGTCGGGGCGGCAGCTGGGGCAACGATGCCGACCGCTTGCGAGTGGGCTACGTGGGCAGCAACTTCCCGTGTTACGAGAGCGGCGACATGGGCTTCCGCTTTGTGAGGACACAGTAGCCTTTTGGATTTTTTCCTTTTTACCTTTTGGAAAAGTTGGGGGATTATAAAGGGGGCTACTGCCCCCTTTATCGTTTTTTTTGAGAAATCAATATGAGCTATGAAATAATAACAATACCGTTACATAGAATAACGAAAATTTTTTATACAGACGAGCTTAATAGCTTTAAAATGCAACGAGTTATTAGGGACGAATTGTCAAAACGATCAATATTATCTTATTCACGATAATGCGGGAGAATTTTATATCAATTACAGCATGTACAACATCAAAGGTGTTGCCACTTCTGTCGAGGCGCCGAATATGAACGCAATTACAGAACGGTTCGTAGGTTCAATCCGTCGTGAGTGTTTGGACAATTTTATCCTGGTCAATGAGCGTCAGATTAATAGGATTGTTGCTTAATACATTAATTGCCTATCCTTGGAGGAATTCATCATCATTATTATCGCGAGGCGGCTTGATGAAGTACTATTTTACCCCTACGCCCTTGAATTCAGGATTTAATAAGACTTCTTCATATGTATTATACAACCCTGATTGATGGCTTACTATTTTGTTTAACATTCGCGATTATACGCGCGAATGCGAACCCTGCGGCATGTGCGAATCTGATCACATCCTCAGCCTCTTTCTGCGGAACGGCGATGAGGAGACCGCCTGAGGTCTGGGGATCAAACACAATGTCGGCAACAGCCCTGTCAATGCTTTTCGAAATATCACATAACGAACCAACGTAATCTTTGTTCCGGTAGAGTCCGCCTGGATTGAGCCCCTGCCGTGCATATTCCAGTGCCCCTTCGAGAAGGGGGAGTTCCTGCGCTGTAATCGTAATTTCGAGATTGTCCTTTCCGATCATCTCCTTGAGGTGGCCTGCGAGGCCGAACCCGGTGACGTCTGTGCATGCGTGGATTGTGAATGTTTCGGCTAGCGCCGGGAGGATGCTGTTCAGGGTGCGCATCGACTCACTATAAGACGAAATATGTTTTTCATCCGCCAGCCCCGCCTTTACCGCTGTGGCTATGATGCCGGTGCCCAGCGGTTTTGTGAGAATGATCGTGTCCCCGTCGCACAGCCCGACGTTTTTGATTATTTTTTTTGGATGAATAATCCCGGTGACTGAAAGCCCGTATTTGAGCTCATTGTCGTCGACGCTGTGCCCCCCGATAAGCTGTACCCCGGCCTGTTTTAAAGTTGCAAGCCCGCCTTCAAGTATTTTGCTGAAAACATCAAGGGTGAATTTTTTTGTCGGAAAGCAGACGATGTTCAGGGCCGTAAGAGGCCGCCCCCCCATGGCATAAACGTCAGAGAGGCTGTTTGCCGCCGCAATCTGGCCAAAGATATACGGGTCGTCGACGACCGGTGTTATAAAGTCGACGGTTTGCACAAGCGCGATGTCGTCGGTAATACGATAGATGCCGGCGTCATCCGCTGTCTCCGGCCCGACAAGGACATGTGCGTCCCTCGGAATATTAATATGTTTCATCACCTCGAACAGGTCACCCGGACCTATTTTTGCTGCTCACCCGGAACCGGAAACCGATTCCGTAAGCCTTATTTTGTTCAGTTCGGGGATGGTGCATTTGTTCTGCATCGGGCACGCTCCGTTTCGGCAATATATTGGGATCATATATTACTACGGTTATGGAGATGTAAAGTATATTAATTAGTTAATGGAGGCGTTTTTCCAGGTTGGGGAAACGGGTATATATCTATTGCGGGGCGGATGATGGATAGAAAAATTATTTACCTGTAAAAACTAGCAAAATTTTGTCCTATTTTCATCACATTATCATGCTTCATTGTAAATAATATACCCTTGCCATTACAGTTTTTTTTAGTATACATGTGCTCATGTCTGCGATGTATCGGATAAAAATATATTTTTAGAATATATGTAGTACAATCAATCTCATTGTAAAATAATACAATCTATTTTGTTTTTTTACTTGATTAATATATCTTGATAAAATAGATAATTAACCAGATTAACAACAAGGGAGAAATTTTTGCCTGTTTCTAACAAAATATATCTTGATGCCTGTTGTCTCAATAGACCATTTGACGATCAAACTTTGGATAGAATACGAATTGAAGCTGAAGCAATTATGATATTACTTAATAGTGTCAGGAATGGTATTATAAAAATGATCGGTAGTGATGTACTTTCCCTTGAAATTGATAAAACACCTGATCTGATAAGAAAGTCTCAATTATTAACTCTGACTCATTATATATCAAAATATATTCGCGTTGATGATTCTCTCAGGGATCGTGCAAGACACATTCAAAATATGGGTTTTAAGGGCTTTGATGCTTTCCATATTGCCTGCGCTGAAAAGGGAAATGTTGGATCTTTATTGACAACTGATGATAAAATGATTAAATTATATATAAAAAAGAAAAGCGAGATAACAATTGCAATACAAAATCCAATTGAATATTTACAGGAATTTTTAACACGATGAAAAAAAGAATGAAAATTGAAGATATTAGAAAAGTTGGTCTGGAAGCTTTAGATAAAACACTTGGAC
>JBFZEZ010000295.1:0-8679 GCA_041306585.1 Spirochaetota bacterium
AGATTGTGCCGATGTCTTTATGGTCATCAAGCATCAGGTCGTTTTTTGCAAAGGAGAGGTCGCTGATATCGTTCTGTTTTACGAAATGCATGCCAAGGAGAAACGACCCGATCACGGAGCCGATAATGACTGTGGCTATTATGATGATGCGGGGTGCATCGAGATGAAGAAGATATACATTTTTTTCGCGCACACGCCGCGGGGCACCGTCAAAATTTTCCATATTCATAAATCACACCTTACCTTCTTGATAAAATACAATACTGATTATTTAAAATTTCGGCATACTGGTTATTTTATTTGAGAAAAATAAAATTAATATTGATTGAATTGTTGTGAGGAAATGACTTTTTCGGACTCAACTCCGAAAAAGTCATGAAAAATTCGGATAACACTCCGAATTTGTTTATTTTTCTCTTTTGAAAAGCAGGAGAAGGGAGGGGAGGAGAAAAAGGTCACATCCGATGGCAAACAACATAGTAAGACCGATCAATAAGCCGAAAAAGATGACCGATTTTACACTCGCGAAAATCATTACGCAGAAGCCGATGACGAGAATCGCGTTCGAGATAAACATCGGTTTTCCTGTAGTAATGAGGGTATCGGTAATGGCATCATTCATCGGTATGCCCTCAGCAATTTTTTTCTTATATGTATAGAGGAACTGGATCGTATTATCAACAGAAAGACCAATTGTAAGGGCGGCAATCGTTACTGTCGCGATATCGAGATATATTCCTGCCGCGCCCATGATACCAAGTGTCATCATGATCGGAACAATATTCGGTATTACGGTAATCATGAAGTAATAGAACGATCTGAAAAGCAGGCCGGTGCTTACAAATATCAGAAAAAAGGCAATGGCAAAGCTCGATATCTGGCTTTCGGCGATATAATCGATGAGCTTGACATACAATGGTATATATCCCCCAAAAATGACTTCTACCTCATCCTTGTATACGTTCTTGATGGCGGTATCAATTGTTCCCATCATTTTTTTGATATTCTGACTGCTCACCATGGGGGCACGGATTGTCAATCTGAGCTCACTGTAGTCCGAAGTGACAAAATTCGCCAGGTCATTGTTTTCATCCATTTCGTACAGGAGTAATTCCTGAGCGATTTTGTCTTTTGAATCAGGGTTTTTATACGATGATTCATTTCTATCAGTGAGTATGCGGTTGAGTTGTTTGACAATATCGACAAGAGATGTGGCATTTGACATGTTCGGATGCTTTTCAATCTGAACCTGAAGGTCGGCCAATTTATTAAGGAAAACCGGGTCCTTGACCCCATTGGCCCCTCTGGGCTTCAGACGAACCTCGATTGGGAGATAAAAACCGTAATCTTTCTCAATAAATAATGAATCTTTTTTGACCTGGTTGCTGTCGAGTAGAAACTCTATTGTATAGGTATCAACCTTCAGCTTTGACGTGAAAAAGATCGCGATTGCCAGAATCACCATTGAAGCTGCTACGACTATTTTATAATTTTTTTGTGTGAATCCACTGATCCACCGCACCAGCGTATATACCAGTCCCTCATTTTTCGTTTCAAGGCCGGCCGGCATGCTTGCCTGTCCGCCGGTTTTTTTATCAATGATAACAAGAATGAATGCGCTTACTATAACTGCAACGAAGTATTCGAGCATAACACCGATTGAAGCAAAGATCCCGAAACTTTTCAGGATTGCCATGGGACTTGCAACAAAAGACAAAAATCCGAGGGCAGTAGTCAGCGATGTAAAGAAGCAGGGAACAAGGATATGTTTTAAACTCTCCTTAAGCCGATTCGGCCCGGGCTTGGTATCAAAATAAGTGGCAAAGATATAAATAACATCCTCAAGACAAAGAATGACAATAAGACTGGGGAGAACTGCTGATACCATATTGAATTTTTGTCCGAACATGCAGAAAATCCCGACAAATAACAATGTGCATATTATCATAGTAATTACAGAAGCAAAAAGCACATGCCTGTTTCTGAAAAGGATGAAAATTGATATCAGAAGAAGAAGAAATGAAAGTGATGTGAAAAGGGACGAGTCCCTCATGCTTAATTTATTCAGCTCGTCATAGACCACACCCATCCCGGCTAATTTGTAATTCGTTCCAGCAAAAGTTTTTTTGACAAAGTCCAGGATTTCCGGCCGCTTGGCGTCCATATCTTCGCTTACAATGGGCTCGACCAGCACAACTATCGCTGAACCGTCTTTGTTGATCATAAGCTTTTTCCAGAGCGGGGTGAACAACAGCCGTTCTTTCAGGACTTCCGGTTTAAATGTATCATCCGGTGAAGTATTGACAAGGTCTTCAACCTTGAGCTCATTATTGACCGAGTCCATATAGGGGGCGGAGGTTATTGATATGACACGTTTAATAAGCGGGCTCTGCTTTAAATTTTTCGAAATTGTGTATATCTTCTGTACGAATTCCTTGCTGTATATATCTGTGTCGGGCTTTACCCAAACGGCGATAATTTCGTCGTTTCCATATACTTTTTTAAATTCATTGTAATTAATCAGCGTGGGATCATCCTTCAAAAACCAGACTTCCAAAGCATTGTCAATTTTCAGCTTGGGAAGAAAGGCCATGAGGCCAATCGTCAGGACGATCAGTCCTATAAGAAAATAATTCTTTTTTTCGGTTATAAGATCAACAATTCTATTTAATAATGAGTTCATGACGCCTCTCTCCGGAAATAATTTTTTTTCTAAATGAAACTATAATGGATTTTTTCCATTTTTACAAGAGCAAAAATACGATTTTTTAAAATATTTATTGAAGGGCTTCGACCCTGAAAAGGCGTTCTGAAAGCCCAGTATTGTATTGGATATTGGAAAAGTCCAGGGTTGAGTACCCCTTCTCCTTCAGGTCTTCCATTTTCAGGGAAAGGATGGTCCAAATGCCATTGATTTGCTTTATATTTTTAGCTGTATATCTTTTCACCAGGGCTCCTGAAGAATCGAACAGATCGGACCGGACGATGATAAAATTGTCCTTCCGTATCGACATGACCCGTTTGACATATTTCTCACTTTTATTTTTTGCAAGGGCCTCTACAACATAGCAATCACTATTATCTACCGGCTGTGAACCTGTGATTTTAAATGTGTCCATACTCATGCTCCTGTTTCCCATATCTTCATAGCTGAAATGGCTCCCCATGAAGCTCTGTGATTTGCTCCCTGCGGCGATACGGCGGACTTTATTCAGTGCGGGGAGGAATAACCATTGGTCGTTGTCCCTGTTTTTATTATTCCAGGTGAGAAATGACGTGCCCCGCACATCGGCTGGACTGTTGAATTTTATGAGGCTCCTGCTGTCAGCTCCAAAATCCTTACGGAAGAACTGGAGGTCCCTTTCACGAGGGGTCCCAACAGGACGCACGATTTTCATATTTATAGTTGCAGTATAATCGTTGCCATCCTCGAGATTATAGGCTTTCGAAATAATTTGTTCAACGGTCAACTCAGCATAGGCGATAGTGAATGACACGATAAGGGCACACACGGCTATTATTGTTTTTTTCATAATTTTCTCCTTATAATTGATACAAGTAAGTCTAATTGTATAAATAAATATTAATAATAGCATAAAATGTAAAGTATGCAATCATTATTTTTGAATGAAACTGTTATGAACAGCATTTTGGTGCAAATAAGGTGTATTGCAGATAATCGTCAACTCTAATATTTGAAAACATATAATATTTTTATGTGCATTTTAATTATAATTTAAGAAAAAATTTTTATTTGCTATTGAATTTTTAAAAAATTGTTATATAATTAACTTGAATAAATTAACGCATTAATTTAACTGCAATAAAAAATTCTTTAAAGGTGCATAATAATGCCAAAAATAACCCTAATTCAGCCAGTCCTTGAAAATAAGTCAATGGATCGGAACATCAAAACAATTTATCCACTCGGACTGGGTTATATAGCTGCATATATTCCTGAACATTGGGATGTCGAAATCGTGGATGAACAGATTGAATCGATCGACTTTAACCTGAAGGTTGATCTTGTCGGGATCACTACAACAACATTGACTGTCAACAGGGCCATTGAAATTGCAAAAGAATTCCGAAAACGCGGAGTTGCGATTATTATGGGCGGGGTGCATGCATCCCTTTGTCCGCAAGATGTAGCCCCCTACTGCGATTCGATCGTCATTGGAGATGGCGAGCATGTGATGGAACAAATGATAAAGGACTTTGAAAAAGGGAAGCTAAAGAAAAAATACCACGCGAAATACGGGCCCCTCGTAAACCTCAAACAGCCGCGGCGGGACCTTTTTAAAAATGGATATTCATTTATCCCTGTATCCTCCAGCAGGGGCTGCCCTTTTAACTGCAACTTCTGCGCAATCAACCGCTACTACGATGGAACATATCGGACCCGTGCCGTCGAAGATGTAATCGATGAATTGAAAAATCTTCCTAAGGGGAACAATGTCGTATTCTTTTCCGATGGAAACATGTATGGTTATTCAAAGAATGACATAAAGCGGTTCAAGGACTTATGCAGGCGCATTGCAGAAGAACAGCGGAAAAAAACCCTTAATTTTAAATATTTTGCCGGCTATGGTTCGGTAAACGCCCTTGCGGATCTTGAGGCACTCGACCTCGCTTCTGCCGCAGGGTGCAGGGCCATATTTGTCGGTTTTGAATCAATCAACCCTGCCTCCCTCAAAGAGATGAATAAAACATTGAACCTGAAATACGGGGTGGATTCATACCCTGAGCTTGTTCAAAATGCCCAGAAAAGAAATATGCTTGTGGTGGGAGAAATGATAATGGGGAACGATTCCGATTCAATAGATGTGTTGAAAAAAACCGGTGAGTTTCTAAAGAAAATACATTTTGATGTCCTGCGCCTTCAAATACTTCAGCCTTTGCCTGGGACCAAGCTTTTTGAAATGCTCGAGCGTGAAAATCGGCTCCTTTTAAAAAAATTCCCTGAAGACTGGGATAAAGTGGCAAATGGACACATAATGGGGGTCCATTTTCTCCCGAAAAACATCAGCGCACACGATTTACAGGTCTGGGTACAAAAAACAGGGCTGCAATTCTATTCACCGTTTAATATTCTAAAGCGTGCATTGCAAACATTGCGGATGACCGGTAATCTGTCACTGGCCCTTTTGGCGGTGAGTACCAATTTCAAGTCTCGAAAATCATATGCGAATGCGAAATTATAATGTATTGTCAAGGTCATTTTTCGGGGGTACTTACTGACTTTGAACCCTTAGGTTAACCAATATATTTTTTTAAATTTTAAAAAAATATTTGACACTATAGTGGTTTATTGGTCGATATCTTTCTTCTGTAATAAAGTTAAGTGTAATTTAAAATAGTCATTTATAATTTGAATGAGAATATAATCTATGAGTAGTAACATAACCATTAAAAAAATTAACCCTCTTATTGAAACCGAATTAGATGAATTTCTTTTTTGTTCGCTTGCCATTTATGGAAACAATGCGCGGACAAAAAACAGCATTGCAAAAACAAAAAAATTGGTTGGTATGGGCCGCAATCATGAGTTTTTTATAATTACCGACTCTCGTGGTACAATCGGGAGAATGGCACTGGGTTTCAACGACAGGCTCTGTGACGCTAACGGGGTTCCCTACGGTCAAATAGGCCTGTTTGAAGTGATTGAGGATTACACGGTATTTTCAGCAATGCTTGATTTTGCGAAAAAATATTTATCAGGCAAGAACACCATACTGTTCCCCTACTATATTTCAACGTGGCACAGTTATCGGTTTATCTCCAAAAACGATGATGTATTCCATTTTTTCCTTGAGATGAACAGCAAAAACTACTATTCCGAATATGCTAAAAAATATGGAGTTAATGACACTTATCTTTACAAAAGTTTTCGTTCACCTGATTTGGATTATATTATCAATAAATATAAACCGGCATATGAGAATGCCTTGAAAGAGGGCTTTTCTTTCCGGACTTTTGATAAATCCGATCCGGAGAATGAGTTTAAAATAATCCACAAGCTCAGTGTCGAAATTTTCAAGAACAATCATTTTTATGCTGATATTTCATTTGATGAATTTTATGAGCTCAATAAGGACACCATTGCCCTGCTGGATGATGAATTTGTAACCTTAACGCTGGACAAAAACAAACAGCCAGTTGGTTTTAATTTTTCAACACCCGATTGCACCCCTCTGGTCGACCGGCTCGACCTGACAAAATCCATCAACAAGATACGATTTTATTTACGCAGGAAAAATGCGAAAGGATACATTATAAAAACATTCGGGATACCCCCCGAATACCGACGGCACTATCTCATCAGCGCCACCATGCATATGCACGCTCAGGTCGCAAAAAAAAGGGGATACGAATACTCCATTGGCGCCCTTACCTTTTCAGGAAATTCCGGTATATTCGGGGGGAAAAGTACACCATCACAATTCGGGACCGTCGATGGCGAAAAAGATTATGAACTTTATATCTTGAAAAATTAAAATCAATCAATATACAAGGAGTACCTTCAAATGGAGAATAAACTTTCTATATTCCAGAAATATTATCAATGGTCAAAGGAACGCTTTCCGATTCCGGGGATTGTTCTTTACGGCGGTTCTCTTTTCTATCTGTCGTTTTTTTTCGGGAACCTGTTCAGTTATAGCCGCCCGATGTCCCTGCTGGAGACAATACCCGGTCTGGTGGTGATGTTTTTAATATTGCTGCACATCCGCGTGTTCGACGAGCACAAGGATTACAAAAAAGATGTCGTTGCTCACCCTGACCGGATTTTGAGCAAGGGAATCATCACCCTCAAAGACCTGCGCATTCTGCTTTACATTGCAGTTGCAGGGGAGATTGCTCTGAGCTTATATCTCGGGGTTGTCCCGGCGATTATCTGGTTTTGCATCATGATATGGTCGTTGCTCATGTTTGTCGAGTTTTTCGTGCCTGAATTTTTAAACAGGCATATGGTTCTTTACCTCATCAGCCATCAGATCATAGTACCGATTACGCTTTTATTGGGGTTCTCCCTCAGGTACGACCTGTCGCTTATCAGCGTGAACAATGCCCCATCCTTTATCATTTTTCTTTGCGGGGTTATGTGTGCTACCATTACCTATGAAATAGCGCGCAAGACGTGGTCCCCGGACCGGGAGCATGAACTCGCAGATTCGTATACAAAATTCTGGGGGATCGGGAAAGCAGTAATCGTCGGCCAGGCGGTTGCCCTTTGTGCAGGATCGGCTTTTATCTATATTTATATACAGAATGCCTTTCCTGTGATATACACTATCGTAATCGCTGTGTTATATTGTATTTTTCTGGCTTCAGGGATCGTCTTCTATGTAAAACCGGAAAACAAGATATCAAAAATTGTAGAAATGGCAGGGGTCCTTTTCGTGCTCGGCCTTTTTATTAATTCCATTATAGCCTTTTATAAATTTCAAGGTTGATAATAGCGCAGTGTAAGGCGCACTGTCCGATTGCTGAAAAGTAAAAACTTTTCATGAGAATTACATCATTATTGCAGATAGCGAGGATACGCATGGCACACATATTGGTTTTATCTCACAGGGAAGCGTCACTCCACGATGAGAAAATGATCGGGGGGAAAGCAAAAAACATGGCCTGGATGAGCCGTAACTTACTTCCTGTCCCTGAATGGCTCGTGGTCACAACCGACGCATTCACTACTCAGCTCACATCAAACAAGAGTGATGCATGGATCAATGGGCGTCTGGCAGGTCTTTCGTCTGAAAGTAAGGAACTTGCCAAAGTAGCTGAAGAGATCCGCAAGCGCATCACAATGACACCCCTTGCCGGTGAAATCCGCGCCGCGATTGAACGTGAATTATCACGCATACCGGGATATGCCGAAAGCTACTTTGCTGTCCGTTCGTCAGCGGTCGGAGAGGATGCGGCAGAGGCATCGTTCGCAGGGCAGATGGATTCGTTTCTTTACCAGAAGGGGATTGACGCGATCTGCCAATCGGTCGTTCAGGTGTTCGCCAGCGCCTATACGGAACGTGTTATACGGTATCGTATGAACCACGGGATGAGCATCCTCGACACAAAGGCCGCTGTTATTGTCCAGCGCATGATCGAAAGCCGCGTATCCGGGGTGTTCTTCACGGCCAACCCGATCAACGGATCGCGAAGGCACGGTCTCATATCAGCGTGTTACGGCACCGGCGAAGGAATCGTGTCAGGGCTTTGCAACACCGATGAATTCACAGTAGAGATGTATGGGAGTGAAATCACGCGGGTGATCAACGATAAGGACTGCCAGCTCGTATTCGACCGCGAGGCGGGACGTGGAACGAAAAAAATCGATACTCCGGACAACCTCAGAAATGCCCCTTGTGTGACTGACGCGGAAATCGGAAGCATTGTTGAACTGGGCCGCATTATTTCTGAACGCCTGCATTCTCCCCAGGATATTGAATGGGGAATCGAGGGAAGTAAAGTATATATCCTTCAAACCCGCCCCATTACATCTCTTCCCGGCCCAGAGCGCCCGAAAGGTGAGGTGGTTGTGTGGGACAACTCAAACATTCAGGAAAGCTATTGTGGTGTTACGACGCCGCTGACATTCAGTTTTGCCATGCGTGGGTATAAGTCCGTCTACATTCAGACATACAATGCCATTGGCGTCCCTAAAAAAGCAATTGCTGAAGT
>JBFZEZ010000296.1:0-2976 GCA_041306585.1 Spirochaetota bacterium
TTTTCGGGGATTTCGTTTGAAAAAAGTGTATTGGTCGAAAATATTGCAACTAAAAAAAATGATATGAATATAATCGTATCTCTCTTTTTTTTATAAGATAATGAGATGGAACAAAATATAAAAATTATTGTATGCATATCATTATTTACATGTATCCCGGGAAAAGTCCGAGCTTTATTGGATATCGAAAAGGAACATAACGAAACAACGAAGTTTTGTGTGAATCATGAGCTTCTTTTTATGCTTCAATGAAATCCAATTCATCGAAATAAATCGCCGAAAATTTTTTATTGCTCAATTCAGTGATTTTTTCATGTGCGATGGCTATTTCTTCCTGGTTCAACTGCCGCGGTTTTCCATGGTCCTTCTGGATGAAAAAGGTATCGTCCTGCTTTCTGATTATTAACATTGTGTGTCCTCCAAGGTGACGAGAAGAATTATTGTATTTCTCATACACTTATAATTTTTATGAATATTGTCAAGATTAATCCTGGTGCTGAAAATATATCTTTTTAATAACTTGAACTTCGTGAAAAGCACCCTTACATGGGGATCCATGTATGCGATGAAAGGAGATGGCACATGATGTATTCTTCGAGTGTTTTGTGCGGGCCCTGCCGATTGGAACGCTTACGGAGACGGGCATTAAATTTTCTCATTCGAAAAAATCGATACATCTCCCTGCTGTCGGCGCCGTCGAAGTCGTCGTAAAATTTTTTTCCGATTAGGGATTCCGCTTTTTCCCTCGTCACCGAGCTGAGCCCCATTCTTTCCATTTCGATGCGTAATTTCGTAAGCTCTTCATAGGTAAGGGTGAAGAGAAATTCCTCTATCGATTCGAATATCTCGTCACTGTCCGATTCCCGGATAAATTCAAGCCAGATAGGTTCAATTTTTTCTGTAATCTGGGTGAGTTCTACTGTTCCCATCATTGTGCCGAAGATGGGGATCAGCTTTTTCCGCGATTCCCATGTCGACATAAGGACAGGGGCAAAATCGTTGATTCCGTCCCTGAGCCGGTATTCCCACAGGTTGACGAGGAGGAAGCCTGCCCGATTTCGGATTGTATCGGATATGTCTTTATCTTCCACGATTCCGATGAAGACTTCTTCGCTCATTACCATAAAGATGACCTTTTCTGTATTCTCAATAAGAGCAGGGATGCATTCGGTAAGCTGGGGAATATCCCGTGCTATAATCTGCAGCATGTTAAAAAACGTAATTTTAGCGAGAAGGAAACCCTTGCCGAGAACGGCCTTGATGGGCGTGTACATCAGTTTATCCAGCCCCTCATGGGTTGAGAGGTGTTGGATAAGTGTGTCTAGCGATCGGTTTGACCTTGCGAGCTGGCTTGATGCGATAATCGACGGATAATAAGATATCGCTCGAACCAGCTCGACAAGCGCATTTATATTGGCTTCAACCATATCGGCATCATTTTTTCTGCCTTCTTTTTTTATGACATCAAGGCATTTGTATACGGAGTCGCTTTCTTCATCGGTGAAGATAATCAGTGACATATCATATCCCCATGGTCTGCCGGGGCACGAAATGTTTTTGGATATCAAACGGGTCGAGAACCTCCTGTTCCGGTTTAAATATATGCGGCTTGACCCCGCGGTTGTTTAAGTATTTTCCCAGTTCAAGGGATATCGATTCAAACACTGGTATGCCCGCTTTTGAAAGGAGCTGGCGGAGCAGTCCTTCAGCTTTTCCCGAGAAAGCGATCGAATCCCCGAGTATGCGTCCTGTTTCTGACGGGTTATGAAAACCGGTTGAGTTTTCCGCATTAATGAAAGTGAGCCTGAGAAATGCTTCCATATAAAGTTTTTTTGCGGATGCATAAAGATTCTGGTCTATAGGAGTCCCGTTCGTCTGTGCGTCGTTTGCGAGTTCAAACAGCTTGGCCGTGACCGCTGCGCCATATCCAGCCCTGAGCTGTAATGAGGCTGTACGGTCCTGAATGAGGGCGACCTGCTGCTTCAGCCATGTAGCTGATTCGGTATGGCACTGTGCGCATACTTTCAGGTCGGTTTTGAGAGGGCTTGTTACATCATGGTCGGAAATTTTATACGAGCCGACACGCTTATAAGGCATATGACAGTCGGCACATGACAACCCGGCATTAAAATGAGTGCTCCCTTTTGTAAAGAGTTCGAATTCCGGGTGGCGGATGAAAGGCATATCAAACCCTGTGACTGCCTGTTTCCATTCAATACGCTGGAAATCGGTGAGCAGGTCTTTAATTATGTTTTCAATGGAGATATTTCCCCATGAACCCCCTGTCCAGGGGAGATTGACATCCCCTGCAACTTTTTTATCCTTATCACGGGGGACGTAATAGGTGATATGACATTGTGCGCATGCAAGAATGCGTGCTTCCTGGTGAGACACGTCATCCTTGCCGATCATTTCAAGACCACGGGTAAGGTGAGGTTTATTGGTCCTGAGTTCCATCGTTGAGGGTTTATGGCAGTCATAGCATGCCGGGCCGAGTTTTCTGAGCTTCTCGGGGATCATGTTGACTGCGTCAGTAAACTTGGCGGTAAGATAATTCATCCCCATTTTTTCTGTGAATGATTTATGGAACGGGCTCTTGCACGCGAGGCAGACACCGCCCGGCTTAACGCGAGACGGGTCAATTATCAGCTGGTCGATCACCGCGTAGAAATGTCCCCTCGGTTCATTGTATTCGATACCGAATCCCCAACCGTTATAGAGAAGGGCGGAATAGGGATATTCGCTCAGTCTGTCATAGGTTATTTCGTCATCATCCCAACCGCGTCGATATTTGCTTTTATTGTTCGGTTTGGTGTTTTTTGTTTTCATCCATGATTCATAATGAAGCGGGTAGACTTTTCCCCACTCTTCGGGATCGAATTCGGTATCTGGTATTCCGCCGACTTTTACCGGTTCAGGCTTTGAAGGACCGCAACCGTATATTATCGCAAAAAATAAGAGTAAAAAGATTGCAAT
>JBFZEZ010000297.1:0-7694 GCA_041306585.1 Spirochaetota bacterium
GGGTAATAATAAACTTTTTTTCATGACGAACTTTTCGAACTCAACCCCCTGCCCCCCTTCTCTTGATTACAATAGAAGGGGGAATTTCAGAGGATTCATGCTGGCTTAGATTATTTCAAAGCCACCGATTATCTTTATAAGGAGCCCCTCTCTTTTTCAAAGAGAGGGGCGCGCCAGTAGGCGGGGGTGAGTTGAATTCTCCCCCTGATTTTGACCTGTTACAAATTATCCTTGGCCCACTTTTTCTCAAAAAATAAAATAATTACTTGAAAAAAAACACTATAATTATACAATTGCTCTAATTTTATCTGTAATTCAGAAACATTTTGTTAATATATTTTCAAATTAAATATGACAAATACGATAACCATAGGTGATACAATTCAAACTCAAGATAATATTGAGTGCACATATAATTTTGCATTTAAACCGCATGATGTATTAAAGCAATGGAACTTGGCCGGGGCTCTTGCAGATGCAGCAGCTGATTATTACCGCTATACATTCTCCGGTGTAATCAACCACCAGATCATTTCAACAGTCCTGAATGAGTTGATCGAAAATGCCGCTAAATTTGCGAAGGACAAACAATCCACCATCTCAATAATCACAATAAAATCCGCTGACAGGCTTTATATCACGATATCAAACGAAGTCAATCAGGACCGATGGGAGATGTTCATGCAGGTAAGTAACGAACTCTTTACGGTAAACCTCGACAACCTCTTTAAAAACAGGATCTTCAACCTGAGGGACAACACGTCTTCACCTGGGCTCGGTCTCATACTGTTAAAAAAGAACTACCATACCGATCTGAGTTTTTCATTCGTCAATAACAATGATGACTGCTTCAATGTGTCTGTTACAGCAGGTGTTCCGCTTTCATAAAATCGTTCATTCCGGAATCAGTCGATTTATTTCAGCGAAGTATAATACTTATCGCCGTTCGGGCTCCCCAAATCGGGGCGAAGTTTCTGCGCTTGATAAAGATAGACATGCATCATCTCTTTCTGTTCACGATCGCTGTTGACATGAAGCAAAACGCGGATACACGACTGAAGGCCCCCCGGGACCTGGATCTCCCGTGTGCAGAAAAGCGGGGTATGTAGCCATCCGAGGTGACGGGCCGCCACTGCTGGAAATTCGGCATTGACATCTTCCGTCACGGAAAATATAGCTGACGCAATATCATCAACTTTAATCCTGTTTTTTTCGAGCAGGACCTCGAGTAATTCTTTTGAACGGGCGATTATCTCTTCTTTCGTGTTCGACTCGACCGTAGTCGCCCCTCTGATACCTCGCATAGCCATTGGACTTACTCCTCCATCTTCGTTATACTGGCCCCGATCTCAAGCATGAGCTCAAAAAAGTTTGGGAATGTTATTGAAACTGATTCAGCGGTGGACACCGTGGTCGTGCCCTCCGCGATAAGACCGGCAACCGTTAGCGCCATAACAACACGATGGTCGGAATGCCCGTCCACCATGCATCCCTTGAGCGCGCTCTTCCGGATAATGAGACCGTCAGGGGTCTCTTCAATGATCGCACCCATCTTGCGTAATTCGGTGCACATAACGCTGATCCTGTCGGTTTCCTTAAGGCGCGCCTGGGGGACATTCACGAGCCGGGTGACCCCTTCGGCGAAACACGCCGCCACTGACAACGCCGGAAGGGCATCAGGAATAGGATTCAGATCAAAAATGCCGCCGCGCAGCCTCCCCCCCCTCACCGTGATCCTGTTTTCCGATACTTCGATATCGGCGCCCATATCACGCAGGATGTTCACGACCTCCTTGTCCCCCTGGGTATCATCAAAATTGAGTCCCAGGAGATCGACATCTGAACCGGCTATTGCCGCTGCAACGAGAAAGAAGGTCGCTGATGAGAAATCAGCGGCAATGGGGGCCTTAAATGCCGATATATGCTGGTTCCCCGGTACGATGAAGTTCCTGTAATTATTATTGGTAAACCTGATGTTCATCTCTTCGAGCCATGTGCATGTCATTTGCACATAGGGGAGCTCATTTATAAGAGGGACCTCTATCCGGGTTTCACCGTCTGCGAACGGGGACGCGATGAGGAGCGAGGAGAGATACTGCGATGTCACTGCTTCAATTTTCGTGCCCCCCCCCTTTATCCGGCCTTTTACAACTAACGGAGGTTTGCCGTTTCCGCGCGTAGAATAAGCTTCGCCCCCAAGCTGCACAATCGCGGCGAGCAGGGAATCGGCCGGTCGGTTGCGTATCTGGAAGTCGCCGGTGAACACAGTGACGCCGTCGACGATTGACGCGATACCGATCCCGATGTAGAGTGATGTGCCTGAATTGCCGACATCGATGATATCATCGGGGACAGCAGGTGAGCCTCCCCTTCCTTTTACTTTCCAATTGTCGCCGCTTTCGGTTATTGAGGCCCCGAATTTTTCAATCATACGGCAGCACGATGCTGTATCCGACGATTTGAGGGGACGCTCGATGGTCGATTCGCCGTCGGCAAGCAGAGAAAACACCAACGCACGGATGGTGTGAGATTTTGACCCGGGGATAACGACCTCCCCGGCAACCCATGAGGGATTGACCACGAACTTCATAAACTCCTCACAATTACACTATGGCTATTTTGTTATTATACTCCGGGCGCTCTCAGCTTTCTTCTCATGAAAACACCAAGAAAATAAGGCTCACGGATTTTCGTTCCGTCAAAACCGTACAGTTTTTTAAATGTCTCAATATTATTTTCAAAAAAACGTTCAGCTTCTGTTGTGCTTTCGTACAGCCCCCGCGCATATTCCCTTACCGCTGCCACATCGGAATCAAATTCATCCCTGTGCCCCTTGATAAAGGTAAAATCGTTCAGATCGAGGACCGTTTTCAGATCATCTTCCATATAAAAATCGTTGTGCAGGGGTAGGACCAGCCGCATGTAGTCATCGTAGATCCCCTCGAGGTCTTCCGGATTGAGCACGACTTCGCCGATGAACAGTATACCTTCGAAATCAAGGGCGCGTCTGAATTCGTCGATTGCCTTCCCTGATTCGATCATGTCAAGGACATCAACCGCGATAAGCAGCTTGGCTGAATAGTAGTCGATGGGTAAATTATTAAAATCGCCGTTCACCAGCTTGATTTTTTCAAGCGCCGGGTTCCCCTTATTGGCCGCAAGGAAATCGTTGATGATATTCAGCGATGGCTCCACAACGACAATATGGGAAGCAGTTGCGGCTGCTATGTCGAGGAGGAGGGTGCCTGAACCGATCCCTGCCTTTGCAATAATTTCGGGGTTATATGTATTGATGACATCGAGAAGCCGTTCGCGCACGATACTGAGACGTTTTTCCGGCTCAATGATGAAGTGACGCGTGCGGTCATATTCAAAAAGATGCTTCAATTCTTCATTTCTTTGCATAGAATATCCCATTTTTTTGATGCCGCACCGGGTACCGATAACCCGACAATTAAGCGGTTCCCTCTTTTTATGAGGTAAATTATGAAATTCTTTTCATTATGACAATATTATGCAACAATTTTTTTTATCGCTGGCTAATATTTGCGAATGATGCCCTTATGTAGAAGATCATTTTCAACGGGTACCTTCCCATGTCATCCCCGCCTGCGCGGGGATGACATGGGTCGCAGAGTCCATGATTGACCCCAAAAATGACCTGTTATTCCTTATCTTCAACTATTTCATAAATACTATTGACAAAATAATCAGAACAAGCTAAATCTTCCCCAATTAAAAAAGGAATTATAATTATTGTGAATTTTTACATGAATGCAAAGAAGGGGCTCATTTCACCTGAAATAGAGCATGTGGCAGCTGTTGAGCATTGCGTACCGGAATTTATCCGGGAAAACCTTGCATCAGGACGTATTGCCATTTTCAAAAATAAATTGCGGACGATTGCCCCGGTAGGGGTCGGCACGGGCTTAAGCACCAAGGTTAATGCCAATATTGGTTCATCCCCTGACATGTTCAGCATTGAGACCGAGCTTGAAAAGCTGAAAGTCTGCATAGAGGCCGGGGCCGATACAGTAATGGACCTCTCCACAGGCGGTGACCTTATTTTATTCCGCAGGATGATCCTGAATCATTCAACCATCCCCCTTGGAACAGTCCCTCTGTATGAGGCTGCAGTCGAGATGAGAAAAAACAAAAAATCGATGATGGACATGCAGATCTCCGATTTCATTCGCATCATCAGACGACAGGCTGAGGAAGGGGTCGACTTTATGACGATCCATTCAGGCATCACCCGCAATTCCCTCGAGTCACTTCGCTCTCAGGAAAGGATCGTTGGAATCACCAGCAGGGGCGGAGCAATCATTGCCGAATGGATTAAACATAACAGTAAAGAAAACCCGCTCTATGAGCATTACGACGAAATACTTGACATTCTCGCAGAATACAATGTTGTCATCAGCCTCGGGGACGGCTTGCGGCCCGGTGCGTCACACGATGCACAGGACCGCGGACAGATCCACGAGATGATTGTGCTGGGAGAACTGGCGCGCCGGGCCCGCGAGAAAGGGGTGCAGGCGATCATCGAGGGCCCGGGTCATATGCCGGCCGACATGATAGCTGACAACATGAGGCTTGAAAAAAGTTTATGCGACGGGGCCCCTTATTACGTGCTTGGCCCGCTGGTAACTGACGTTGCGCCGGGCTACGATCATATTACAGCAGCCATTGGCGGCGCCATCGCTGCCATGAGCGGCGCTGATTTTCTCTGCTATGTTACCCCCGCAGAACACCTGCGGCTCCCGACGGTCCAGGACGTCCGTGACGGGGTCATCGCATCGCGCATAGCGGCCCATGCTGGCGACATCGTGAAACTCGGGGCAAAGGCACGCGCATGGGACGACGAGATGTCGCGTGCCCGTAAAAAAAGGGACTGGGAAGGGATGTTTTCCCTTGCCATCGACCCAGTGAAGGCGCGCGCCTACCGCGGCGAGCTCCCTTCGGGCGAAGATGACCAATGTTCAATGTGCGGTGAATTCTGTGCTATCAAGCGGGACTATTAATAGGGAGGATTTTATGCAGGATGAAACTATCTACTACGATTCTTATAAAGAAGACAGGGATCTGGTACTCGAATATAATCAGGTATCGCTGAACGACGCTGGAGTGGTCAACATACAGGGGACCGGCTTCGACAACCTCACGCGTCCACAGGCGATAGTCAAAGTCATGAACATGATACGGGACGGCGGGGTCCACCACATCCTCCTCCTCGATCCCTATAAAGTCCAGAGAATAAAATCAAACACCGACCTCAAACTTATTTCGTCCAAGGCCGATATGCACCTTGCATCAGGTGGCGGTCTGGTGTGGGCATCCAGACGCCTCAAATCGCCGCTCAAGGAGAGAATCCCGGCGCTAAGCTTCATCATGGATCTGGTCCGCATAGCCGAAATAAAGGAATTTTCGATATTCCTGGTCGGGGCCCGGCCCGAAATTGTGGAAAAAGCGTTTGCGAATATAAAAAAATCGTTCCCGAAAATCCGCATCGTCGGACGGCACGGCGGATATTTCAACCAGGACAGGGAGATCTCGGTCATCGAGGCAATGCGGAAGTCGGAAGCGGACATCATCTTCGTCGGCCTCGGGTTCCCCAAGGAATCCAAGTGGATTTATAAAATAAAAAACCAGTTTACAAACACGGTGTTTATCGACATGGGCGGGAACATCGACATCATATCGAGCGAGATAAAAAAAGCCCCTGCGTTCTTCATGGAGCGCGGCCTTGAATGGTTCTACCGCATCATCACCAAACCATGGCGCATCGGACGTTTTTTCAGGATTATGATATTTTACATTAAAATGATTTTCAAGGGATTGTTCTCGTAGAGACGCAAAATCTTGCGTCTCTACGCATTCGACGTCGCCAACGTTGCGTCTCTACGCATTCGACGTCGCCAACGGTATCCCCATCAAATATTTTTCAAATGCATTTTATCAAGCAGCCCATCAACCGAAAAACGGTACCTGTGCGCGCGGAACAGGACAAAAAAAACAAACAGCATCACGGCATTACGCACGATTGAGAGGGGGCCGATTTCTTCTGAAATAATAAACCCCAGGGTTTCAAAATTAAAACAACCGCAATCGAAGGTCCTCCCCCGGTAAAGGTTGATTGCGATGCCGTATATAAACGCCGCCATGAGGGTCATGCCGATAAGCGATGTCGCCTTCAGCCTGAAACCGATTACGAGGTTCATGCCGATCAGTATTTCAATGTACGGCAGAAGGATGGCGGCATACGGAACAAGAGGACCGGGGATGATTTCGTACTGCATGATCACCGCGCCGAACGCTGGGGGGTCGAAGATCTTTGGTATTCCGGCGAAAAGCAACAGGACGCCAACCAAAATTCGAAAAACAGATGTTATTTTATTTCCGTATAAAAAATCGGAGCAGTATGCCTTCAGGATTCCCATAATCTACCGTACCTCCTGGCGTTCGACCGGGTATCCGCGCTCTTCCCATTCAGAATAACCCCTGGTGATCACGTAGATATGGCGGGCATACCCCAGCGCAATCAACCGCTCTGCAAGGCGCTGCGATGCCCCGCACGATACCCCGCCGCAGTAGACGACCGGCTCTTTGGGCCCGTTTAATTCGGCAATGGACCACGTGTTCGTGTTATATGAAAGTTTTTCTGAATCGAACGGGACATTGATTGATGTACGGATATGCCCGACATTGTATTCATCCTCATCGCGCGCATCCAGGAATACGGCAGAGCCCGTTTCTAATTTTGCCTTCGCCTCATCGGCAGAAATCTGCACAATATTCCTCTTCCCCAGCTCGAAACGAGGGGCCAAGACATACCCCTTGGGATGAAAAATATTGACCGTAAAACCGATAAGACCGGCAATAAAAATAATGATAAACGCTTCATATGCTGTGCTGAATTTAAGAAACATCATTTCACCTGAACATGAATATTATGCATTACGGAAGGACTCACTATAAACTTTTTCGAATATCCTTTTTTGAATGAACACGTCAACCAGTTCCTTGTCGATCTTGTTGTTTTCAGCTTCCTCGCGGAGAATGTCAAGGACTTCTTCGATGGGAATCGCTTTTTTATAGGGTCTGTCGTGAGCCATAAGCGCGTCAAAAATATCGGCTATCGCCATGATGCGGGCCTGTATAGTCAGGCTTTCCTTCCCCTTCACACCGAAAGGATATCCTGACCCGTCGATCTTTTCGTGGTGCCTGAGGGCTATCTCCGGTATATTTTTATACTCCGGCGGCCAGGGGATCTTGCTTACGAAGTTATATGTATGGATGACATGGCTCTCGACTTCTTTCCTTTCAAGGGGATTAAGACTCCCCCGGTTAATCATGAGGTTTATCTTGTCATTATCCGATATAACTTCAATCTTCCTCCCGAAGATATCAACGCAATGGAGGTCTTTCAGCTTAACCTGGATTTCGGTTATTGCGCTGGCGAGTTCAAGTTTCACCACTGCCGGCTCATTGAGGTGCATAATCGTTTCCTTCACCGCCTTGATTACCAAGAGCCTTTCATTCTTCTCACGCTCCGCTTCAGAAACGTCTGAAAATGTAGACCCCGTCTCCATTGCCGTCTTCAATAATTCAACCTCGCGCAATGTGTACTGCAGCTCGATAAAACGATAGAGATAATCAAGCCGCAGATTTAAGTTTTCAAAATCAGCCTGGAA
>JBFZEZ010000298.1:0-3205 GCA_041306585.1 Spirochaetota bacterium
AAACAAGGCCCTTATATTGTTCGATGCCGCGTACGAGGCGTATATTACCGATCCCCGTCTCCCCCGCAGCATATTCGAGATCGAAGGCGCGAAAGAGGTCGCTGTCGAATTCCGCAGTCTTTCGAAAACTGCTGGTTTCACGGGAACACGTTGCGCGTATACGATCGTCCCGAAAGAAGTAATGGCGTTTGACGAATCCGGCGCAGGTCATTCATTGAATAAACTCTGGTTCAGGCGGCAGTCGACGAAATTCAACGGGGTATCGTATATTATCCAGAAAGGGGCATATGAGGCTTTCTCCCCGAAAGGGAGGGAGGAACTGCAGGGAATTATCGACTACTATCTCGGCAATGCAAAAATCATAAAGAAAGGTCTCGACGGCCTCGGCATTAAAAGCTCCGGCGGAGGGAATTCACCTTATATATGGCTAAAAACCCCCGGGGGATATTCATCATGGGATTTCTTCTCCAAACTCCTCGATGAGGTACAGGTTGTCGGCACACCCGGAGTCGGTTTCGGAAGATGCGGGGAGGGATATTTCAGGCTCACCGCTTTCGGCAAACGCGAGGATGTTGAAGAGGCGATCAAGCGGCTGTCGTCTCTGAAGCTTTGATTGGATATCTCATCCGGAAATCTGGGGGTGGCTCCACCCCCCCGTTTCATCCGGTAAAGTCATCTCCTCATAATTATTTCATGTTATCATCAATACAACATAATTATTTTTAACTTTCCTAACCCGCTGGGCTCATATACTAAATGGTAAAACTATGAATGATACAATTAACACAGCAGATCATGATAATAAGTTCATTGGGATTAATTCTTCCGCTGACAATAAAGAGGAATCTCACTGTGAGTATGATGAACGTCCTCGACTGTCTTGTTCAGGGAGCGGGAGGATTGAAAAAAAATTTCACCTGCGTCACCTGATAGGAATTATGAAGAATGAATAATTGCAAAAGATGGATTGCTCGTTCGTAGCCATGTGTTTTGCAATCTCATACCCCTTCGCGAGCACATGCAACATTTGTGCAGAACCAGCGAGAAAAAAATTGACATGCAATTAAAAACGAAAACTTAATCCTGCAATAATTGAAGAATAATACAAAATGTCATTTTTCTGAAATATGGTACAGAAATCCGCCCCGAGGTTAATGTAATAATTGGATACTACAAGAATATCCAGGAGGGCGCCGGCCTGGATAATGGCATCAAAGCTGCTTTTTTCCCTGAATGAACCCCTGGCGCTGTCACGGTACGGGTAGGTGCTGGTGTAACTCCCTCCGATCCCAATAAACGGAATAAAACCGGACCGCCAGAACGTTACGCGATACCCTGTCTGCGCAGTGATCGGCAGGATAGAGGCGTGATGCATCCCCCCTTTCCCTTTGAAATAATTGTAATGAAAATTGATCCCTATAAAATAATTATTCACGAAAAGGTTTTCTATTCTGAATGAAGCGGCGCCGCCATACCCGCTTGCTGCAATTTCAAAAAAATTATCGAATGGGAAGGCATACACGAAATGTGCAGCAAGAAAAAAATCGAGTTTTTTCCTGATTTTTTTTCTGTCAGCCCCCCCTGCCCCCTGGAGCATGCCCATAGGCGCGGGGGTCCCCTCCGGCTCTTCCATGATACGTTCAGGCTGATCGAGACCTGCAGAATTGGGAGTATCTTCTGATGCTGCCTTAGACAAAGGAATAATTGAAAGACTAAAAAAAATGAACGCGGCAATTATTGTAAATTTCATATTGAAATAATCTCTCCATGACAGGGCGGCTTGTCAATTGATATTTCAATACGTCCAAAGAATAAAAAAATGAAAATTAAATTTTCGGTGTTAGTGGTGCGGGCCATAAGGAAGAATATATGGAACTATTTTTTTGTGTTGACTTCCCTCGGAAAGACCTGCATCCTTTCACAGCGCCGTATGTCAAACTGCCGCGGAACCAAACCAATGATAAAAAAACTAACATCCGAAATCAACCGCCTCGATATCTCAATCTCCCGAAGGATCAACGAATTGACCGGCAACCCGCGCGTCGACCGTTTCATGTATTTCGCATCGAGAAGCGGAGAAGGCCCGGCGTACGCGGCAGTCAGCCTTTTAATGTTCGCGATTGCGCCCGGGCCCGGCGCCAGCATCATCATGGCGGGCCTGACTGCGCTGGCGCTGCAGCTTACGGTGCAGAACTCGATAAAATATCTGGTGCGGCGCAAACGTCCCAGCCATGTGATCTCCGGCATACGGGAGAACATAACGCCGCACGGCATCTATAGCTTCCCATCCGGACACGCGGGAGGGGCCTGCATGGTCGCCGGCATCGTATCTTATTTTCTTCCGGTCCTGGCGGTTCCCTTCTTCGGATGGGCGGTCCTCATTTCCCTCTCAAGGATATACAATGGCGTTCATTACGCATCTGACGTGTTGCTTGGTATGTGCCTTGGCTTTATCACAGGGGGTGCGGGAATATGGGTGACGGTTACCCTGGATTTTACCCGCCGATTTTTGACATATTGCGGGATATGACAAGGGATGAACATCCCCCGCCGCCAGTCGTACACTCGAGTGAATGTCCCTCGGGCTTTCCCGTGACAGCGGTGAGAATTAGCCCCTTCATTGCGCGGGAATCCATCCCCTGCCGCAGGGGGGTCTTGAGATCAATATCATTTGAACCATGCAGGCAGGTCTTCAAAAATCCGTCGGCCATAAGACGCAGACGGTTGCATGACCCGCAGAAACGCCTCGTTATAGAAGGGATTATACCGACCCGAATATTGAAATCGCCGCGATAGAGGAAATTATACATGCACGCAACCGGGGTGTCCAATTCACTGACCCGCGTAAGGGTCCCGAGACGCGCCAGTTCGTCTTCAAGCTGATAGGAGGGGATGAACTTGAACGGACCGTCATCGCGGGTAAACGGCATCCGTTCGATGAACCGCAACGTGACAGGGCGCTCCTTAAAATAATCAAGGAAAGACCCGATTCCATCAAGGGTGTCTTTCATCAGTACCGCATTGATCTTTACATCAAACACACCGGCATCAAGCGCCCTGTCGATGTTCGCGAGCACAGCGGCGCATGCGTCCTTCATGGTGATTGAGTGAAAACGAGCCGGATCAATGGAATCGAGACTGATGTTCAACCGCTTCACCCCGGCAGATGCGAGATCATCGACAACATCACCAAGTAACACACCGT
>JBFZEZ010000299.1:0-6858 GCA_041306585.1 Spirochaetota bacterium
ATTTTTTATCATATTTTTCATTGATCATCTGGGTCAGGTGGTGGCGTTTTATTCCCAGGGCTTTAGCGATGTCTTCAATTCTGAGATCGGGGTCAAGATACGGTTTTTTGCTGATCATATAGTCGTCGAGTTGTTCAGCATACGAGTCAGCATGCATTTGTTTCAAGCCTGATTTTTCATATTTTTTTTTGAAGATGTTCAGGAGAAAGATGCGCCTGCTGTCTGAGTCGGTGCTGTAATTCGAGAACAGCAGCATGAATATGATGAAGCTGAAGAAGAGAATATTGCGGAACATGTTTACAGGACCGAGATCGGTGAACAGCCAGATGCCTGCGAATTGCATAGTTATCATGGGAGAAACGACGCAGAGGGCCATCCAGAACGGAAAACGGGCGAGTGTGCAGGCGAACATAACGACAAAGAGGGAACCGATGGGGAGGTCATCCCCGGTACTATTGACCCCGATGATATCGATCCACACAACAGCGGAATTTATCAGAATGATTGAAGCGGACAGGACGGCATAACTTATATTTTTTTTCCCAAGGCGTTTATTCAGATACAAGAGCGCTGCAACACCAGTGACTGCGCACCCCCTTATTATCCAGGCGGAGACTGCAGCGGGAAAAGGGAGTACAATATAGTCCAGGACGGCAAAAAGCAGAAAAGTGGATATGCCGATTATCAGCAATACATTTGATATGATCAGGCGGTTCTCGGCATGGAGCCGGATATATTGTTTTTCCAATTCCGGAGGGAATTTCAGCACAACATGGCCGTTCTCGAGTGCGGCGTTCAGCTGATGAAGTTCGTTGTCTTCAATTGTTTTCAAAATGTTAAGTCTCCTGAATAATCTTTTTAAGGGGACTCCGATCTACAAGTGATAGAGTAATCGGCTTGATTCTGATCAGACCACAAAAAAAATCAATTACATAATCAAATAAATTGCAATTGTGCCTCCTTTTTTATGTTCGTGAAAATTAAAAAAATGTTTCCAAACGTTTTGTATGAATAGTTTCAATTTTTTTGCTTGAATTTTGAAGTGAAGGACTTTATGTATTACCTGATTACGATAAAAATTTCACAATGAACATTATCTATGATCTCCATGCGGTCTATATTCCGGCACCGGGACGTTCAGATAAAACAATTATCTTCGTGCACCGGCCATTCGAAATCGATTTTTACCCAACCCGATGAGTATGACCGCAGGGTGGGTGAGTTTCTTGCCATGATTGAGAAGAACAGGGTGCGTTAGATATCACTTATGTTCAATCGTGGAATTGTTCTTACAGATAAAAAATAACACGCGCGTGACCGTGTGTTATTCAAGCTTACGCTGAATTTCCCTGAGCAACTTGTAGCCTACGAGGGCGATTTTCTCATCGGCGATGACCCGCTTAACCTCCGGATCCTGCACGAGCCTGTTGTCGATATGTTTGAAGTGATAATTCGTCACCGGGTCCCCTGCCATAGGATGGAGAATGAACTCAACTATTTCTCCGTACTTTATATTCCTCAATTCCTTTATGAAATTATCCCTGCGGTCAATATAGTAATCCTCGAAGTCATCAATATTTTTATCAACCACTGGAAGAACAGTCCTCGTGGGTGCTATTATTCCCCTGGAGAGGAGTTTTTCGCTAAAAGGGTCGCCAAGCCACCGCACCGGGATATTGTATTTTTGCGCAATCTCGAGGTATGGAAGCTCCGTGTCTGTGTCGCCGATCTGGGTAAAGCCCTGGTGGCAGTCGATGTGTGTAATATCCATTCCTGCTGAAAGCGCCGCGTTGTACTGGGCATTAAGTTCTTTTCGTATTTCATCAATCTTACCTTTGGAAAGTATTGGCAGTATATTATCAGGGAAGACGATCCCATCAGCGACCAGGGAAGGAACCTGCCCTGAGCCGGAAACAGGCCCTGCAGGCGCGTCTGACGAACATGTCAGGGTGAAGTGGATTCCTGATTCCATAACGGTATTCGCCTCCAACAGTGATAATGCTTCAGTACTCCATGAATACGGTACCTGCATTGAAGCGCTCGTCACGATGCCCGAACAGAACCCCCGGTTCACCGCGGAGTTTACATCGCTGTTCTGGCCGAAGTCGTCGGCGTTTATGATTGCCGCCTTGTTCGCTTCAACGCTGTCGAGCACCTTGTCCTGCCGGATATAATATGCTTTTTCCACGCCGTTACCGAGGGTATAGAAACCCATCCATTCCCCGTCCCAGCGCGCGCGGTAATAGGCGGCACTATTGTCCGGGGAGACGTAAAATTTTTCCCTGATAAAGTCATCGTATGCGGCGGAACATATGCGTCCCTTGTTCGGGTCAGCATAGTACACGCGGTTTTCACTCTCATCGTAACCGATAAGCACCACGTAATGGCCGGAAAACAGGTAGAGCCGCTTGAGATGAATGATCACCGGCCTGTTGTTTTTCAGGTAATTCCGAACGATATAGGCAAACCTCTTTTCACGTTCCGCTTCATCTGCCGCGACATGGTAGTCAGTGAAACGGTTGTTGAGCTCGCTCGTATACCGGGCAGCGCAATTTTTGTAAAGACCGTCAGCCGCGTCCTTGAGCTGCTCCCATGTGGTACCGGCGGTCGATCCGTTATTGATATACTTTACTATGGCTGTGTCTTTTGTTACAGTTGCAAGTTTCGCGCTTTGATCAATTGCGGTTGAGCAGTCTTTCCCGGTATACAGACCATGGTCATTGAAATGGTTGAAGATCATGTAGAAGCTCGCAGGGCCGCATTGAGCGCTCCCCTGAGGGACTGCCGTGAAGTTTTCAAAGGGCTGTTGTCCAGTGGCACCTGATGTATGGACAAACTGCATTGTCTCACCTTCGGGAATATCTGCAGTGTCTGAAAATTGGTCTATTTCACAACCTGCAATGAAAAAGAGAAATCCGAGCAAAAGGGGCATGTTCTTTTGTTTCATAATATCTCACCTTGATTGATTATGTTTTTTCGGGCCTACGATTTATATTTATTGAGAATGAGACTGTGGTGTAAATGAGGAAAATATTTTTTATTAATGCAGACTTATTTCTTCACCGACTGCCGGGAGTACATTTTCAAAAAAGACTGGACGGTCGGTTTTTTTATTGACATAGATAGGTCTATTGGTAGATTGGCAAAATTGAATATGTATGTTTTATGAAGATGAGGAAGGTTTGAGTAAAACAAAATCACATTAGTTTAATTCAATAGGAGGATTTTATGAGTCAAAAACAAAAACAAGTTACTCCATATGGGAGAAACATGGCAAAAAAAGTCAGGAGCAAAGTATTCATTGGAAGCATATGCTTTATGTTTTTCACTTTGCTGTTCGTATGCAATGCATATCTGTTTAAAGATAATGCTTTCTTATGGGGAATGAATTTTTCGATCGATAATCTAAGTGACGATAAAAACCTTTTTACAATGGTTCAAATACCAGCGAATACATCGCCAACCATGAAAGTAGCGGTACAGGCCTGTGCTGGATTGTACAATCGTCAGAGGGGTGGATCTGTCTACACCAACATGTCAAACAAGGATTTGCAATGGTTTAAGGAACTTTCTATTAAACCGGAAGAGACCGTTGATGCAACCAGTTTTCTGGAGACCTGTTTGCAGGACTTTCCAAAAACTGTACGATACTCATATGATAACCAGCAGACGCTTCTCCCAAACATCTTGACCGTTGGCGCAGTTCTTGAAGCGGTTCCGCTCGATGATGCTATGGTAGTTGCTTTTGACACTGTTGTCTTTGATGCAACTATTGAGTTTAAGAGACTCAATACACCTTATCTGGCAACAAAGTATGTCTATGATAACTATGTGAATAAAACAACCGGGCTGGCCATGCTCAACCCTGGATATTGCACAATCGATTGTGATGTATCGAATCCGGAAGTGACAAAGGATATTGAATCTTCCCTTATTGACTATGTATTTTCACGGAAGCTGTTTGTTACCTTCCTGGTTAATGGGTGTAATGAAGGGAATCAGGAAAATGCGCTCATGAATACAATCGCCAGTGTAAATCCCTGGTCAAAACCGATTGGGGTATATGGGTATAACAATTCATGGATGGTTTTTGGAGGATACCTGAACGAGGCCCAGACTAAATGTGTTGCAGCACGCAATATGGGTGCGATTCCTACTGAAGTGAGTAACCTTTCTTTCTTTTCCACGCGACGGGAGCCGATCACAAGTCCGACGGAGCTCAATCATAATAAGCCCGAAAATATCGATTATGATCCTAACAAGACTTTTGTCGCTTTTGTTATAGGCGACGGTGATAATATTTCATATTTGATGGACGCACGCAAGAACTGGCTTCGTGAACGTCTCAATGATTGCAGCAAGAGTAATAATTCATGCGCACCTCTTACATGGACCATATCGCCGCACATCGCAAAAATCGCGCCTGATGTACTTGAATGGTATTATGATATGGCTAATAAAACGGGGAAAGATTATTTTATGCTACCACCCAGCGGCTATCTTTATGCATATCCATCATCGCTTGCTGATGATGTGCAGGATAAATTTGTTTCATACACCGAGGAAGCTGCATATGTTTTAGGTACCAGAAGTACGGTGAGCTGGGAATGGTTTGACTCATGGGCCAGGTCAGAAGAAGAATTTCTGCCGAGGTATGCTAAACAAAACGGGCAGATTAATGGCATTTTTCCTGTCAATGTTCCCTTTCTGCTTCCAACCTTAACATGGGGAAAAAACCAGTTTTATAAAATCCTGGTAGGCAGGGATGGGGGAGATGCTGTATTGTTTGTTCCCCGGTCGTGGAGGGGAGTTGATAATAGCGGGAATTTTGTAACAAAAAAATTCTTTCTGAGCCCTGATAAAATGGCTGCTGAACTGAATGGATATCCGAAAGGGACTGTCTCTTATGTATACATGACCAGTGATGGAGGGCTTAACCTTTCCAACTCTTTTATTCAGCTGGCAAAACTATTGCCGGGTCATGTTCGTCTTGTCAGCGCAGATACTGCAGCCAGACTTGCCCTTCAAGCACATAATAACAATTGGGGGAATGCTGTATCATTTAAAACCGCTCATGGTAAATATCTGTCTGCCGAGGATAACGGCGGTAAAACAGTCAACGCAAATCGGACTGCAATAGGTCCGTGGGAGACGTTACATCTCATTCCAAATGACAGATTAAGGGATGGTGCGCGAATCAGCATACAAACCGGCAACGGACAATATTTCAGCGCGCAACCTGATGGGGCCCTGGATGCCAATCGTACTTCCATCGGAGACTGGGAGGAATTTATTCTGATCAACCACTCGTCACCCGGCGGTTATATTGAAAATGGACATGAAGTCTCTCTGCAGAGTGCCTCTTCCAAAAAATATGTTGTTGCTGAAGATAATGGCAGCTGTAATGCGAACCGGGAAACAATTGGAGCATGGGAGAAGTTTATAATATATTTTCATAAGAAATAACAGGAAATGACAGCACACAAGGAACACGTTCCTTTACTGCTATGAAAGAACATTCCGCCGGACCACACTCTGATTATTCTGCTGAAAAATGGAGTGTGGTCCGATATGGAATGCAGCATGTACATCTAATCCCCCCTCTTCGCATTCGTCTGGTCCGTAATTATGGATTATATTCATCAAGAAGCCTCAGCATCTGGTTAAAACAGGAAAGGCACCGCCGGGTGTTGATAAGAGTATGTTTGAATAATAATAACTTCGGTTATTTTTTTAATGAAGAAGCTTTTTGGGGGTTTCGAAGGGTAAAAAATTTAAGCAGTTTGATGAATTGTTGCAAATTTTGATTGAATTTATTGGCGATATTCCTATCATTTCTTTATGAAATTCTTTAGGGGCAATGGCGCCGTTGTGGATCTTAATGATGCCTTTTGAGTCCACATTCCGATTCAACAGCAAAGCTGATAAAGGGAGACCGTCGCTGGAGTGAATTGTAATTTTTTCAGTTTTCTTATTCATTACTTCTTTACACTCGCGACGTCTTGAGTTAAGGGTAACACTCTGGCCGCCATGTAACCTGTGTTATTTATTATAGTCTGAGTTTACATTTTCTAGGAAAATCAGGCAAGAAATTTTCTTTGAAAAAAAAAGATTGAAGGGGGCTTTCGAACAGGTATAATCATTGTAAATCCAGACATTAAAGAGACAGACCTGAAGATTCCGACTGAAAAAATCAGTTTTACTCAATGGAAGTGGCGTAATGAATATTTTTTTTAAACATCTTTCCATCGCGATCGTTCCCCTGCTCGTCCTCGGGGCAGGGACTGCCGTAGTATCTTCCATAATCAGCGAGCGCCTGACCTCGGAGCAAATATCTCAGCAGACCAACCGTGAGGTCGGCCTTCATGCCTCAATGTTCGATTCGTTCATCTCCTCCAATGTGTCAATGGTCGAAGCGATAGCTAATTCACCGACGGTCAGGGAAGGAAATCCCGCGGTCATAATGGGATATTTGAAAATCGAGCAGAAGCGTTTGGGGAATATTCTCGAAGGATTGTATCTCGACGATATGATGGGTAATGTACTTGGCTCCGACGGTTCCGCGTTCAATGTAAGGGACCGTTATTATTTTCCCCGCATGATCAGGGGGGAAATCGTGGTGACGAAACTTCTCACGAGCAAGGACACCGGCAGGAAGATCGTTCTTATCCTCGTCCCGATATATAACTACGCTTCCATTTTTATGTGGTTAATACGGTCGAGGAGGGTTTCAACAAGAATGGTGGCGCCGATCGCCCCGGTCTGCCGTGAAGCGTAGTTATATATCGGGACGAGGATAAGAACGATCTTCCTGCCGGTGTCCTTGCTCGTGAGAAGTTTCGTCACCACGATTTCCCC
>JBFZEZ010000300.1:0-19694 GCA_041306585.1 Spirochaetota bacterium
GGGCTTTTTAGAACCTTTCCTTCGCCCAATATTGTAATTATTGCTGATGATTTTCAGGACATCGTTGCTTGGAATCGATGAAAAAATGTACGCCCTTTCAATAAACTTATCAGCGAAACCAAAATATCGTCCGCTTGATACACTTTTTTCGGATGTTATTTCACCGTCTTTTATGACTGAATAATAGGCATTCCCGCCTTCTTCTTCAACTTCAATATAGAGACGCACTAACTTCGCTGCAATGTTGAAATCGACCCTGAGAAAATCTCCATTATCGGCATTAATGTACATAGCACGCTGATAACCGCGCAACTCGGAAGCACGCTTTCTCCACGTTAATTGCCCGATGTCAGCAGTCTCATGATTACCAAATAATCCCCTTTGTCTCTTTTGTCGATTTTTCATTTATAATTTTTTTTGGTTCTCAACTGGATGATAACTATGACTAGGGAGGGTCATACACCCCGAAAACAAAAGAGATTGACCCTATTAATTGAAGTCAATCTCCTGAAAATTACAGTTTTTTCTTGTGCCGATTCTGGCGTCGCCTTTTTTTTCTTTTATGATTTGCTATCTTTCGTCTTTTTTTCTTTCTACCGCAGGGCATAGCAATCTCCTTTATATTAATGAATTATTATTACTAAATCCTCATCTGAGGTTATCTATTTCCTTCTTCGGCGCCGGATCAGATGGCATGACGTCATCAAAAATCTTAGGAATACCAGCACTATCAGATGGAAGGATCACCTTCACACTACTGGACATTTTGTCAATATAAATATATTTCAAAACATCAGGATTTCTTTTAATTATTATTGATAACTCTTTCAACTTTGTATAGAGTTGTGCATCTTCAAGCTTCTTTCTTTCAAGACTGAATTTTTTTCTTTTCAATTCTTTGTTTTCGTCAATATCGAGCCTTCGCATCTCCGCAAGAAATGTGAGCCCCTCATCATACATTCGCTGATCGGGAATCACAAGACTGCCGGCCTGCTCAAGCGAGATAAGTTCAATTCCGTCAGATTTCAATTCTAGGGCAAGAGGTTCTTTACATCCTTTAACCAAAGTCTCTCTGTTCGCAATCAATGCCTGTGGATTATATGCTGGACTGCAGTAAAAATCGAGATTTCTGGCAATGGCCACAGAAATCTGGAGTTCAACATACTTTTTTAAACCAGAAGATGAATCCCGAAATAATTGATGCTGAGTAAAACGGTCAGATTGTATCCGGTATGAGGCCTTAACCGGCACTTTAATAACATAAAGATCATTATTCAATCCATGGAGGGAGGGTATAGTAAAACTAAGATTACAAACTGATGATTGCACGGCAGGGACTTTAAACACCGAATAGAGCCACGGCAGGGACCCCTGCCAGATAAAATTCCTGTCATTATAAAAAACTCCCGCGACAGTATCATTCAACCTATCTTCAATAACGCCAATCTCGCTTGAATTAAGTCTGATATAAGAAAACAGGAATATATACAAGACCATTAAAACCAGGGATAATACTATACATACTCTGAATGTTCTTTTCATGATCTAAACTTTCCATCCATGCTGTTAGTCTTCAGTCTCTTCCCTGTAAGGGATCGGCTTTGTTGGAACAAAGGTGGATATCGCATGTTTGTAAATCAGATTCTGTTTTTTATCGACTTCCATCAAAATTGTGAAATTATCAAAGCTGAGTACCCGTCCCTTGATCGGCACGCCATTCACCAGAAAAATGGTAATATCGATTTTATCTTTCCTTGTAGTGTTAAGAAAAATGTCCTGTAAATTGCTCACCTGTTTTGTCATCATATACAACCCCTTGTTGTTAAATTGATTTTATAATTATCGTCGTCGGCGGCGGCGGCGGCGTAGAGACGCAAGATTTTGCGTCTCTACGACGACGAACGCATTAACCGATTCATCCATATATCGATCACATCTCGAATTGAATCAACTTGATCCGGCCCGAACCACACGATCTTTTTGTTCTTTCTAAACCAGGTCATCTGCCGCTTGCTATATTTCCCGGTATTAATTTTAATCAGATCAACTGCCCCATCAAGGGAGGTTACACCATCTAAATAGTCATTGATCTCGGCATAACCGATCGATTTCATCGACTTCAAGGAGGGCGAATAACCCAAACGACGCAGCTCATGAACTTCATCGATCAGCCCCTGCCTGATCATCATGTCAACGCGGGCATTTATTCTTTTCTTCAGCTGGTCCCTCTCAATGGTGAGTCCGATATAAAGCGTTTTTTCAGATTCACGCGGGGTTGCCGTATTGTAATAAGAGCTGATAGGCCTGCCGGTCCCCCTGAAAATTTCGAGGCCCCTTAATATCCGCTGACGATCATTCTGATGAATGTGCGCGCCGAATACAGGGTCTTTTTCAATCAGCTCGCTATACAATACCGATAAACCGCGCGACTCCATCTCATCGCACAAAACTTTCCTGACAGATATATCAACATCAGGAATGTCGGATAACCCTTTGAAAAACGAATCTATATATAAACCAGTCCCGCCTGTAAAAAAAGGGAGCTTTCCAAGGCCGGTTATTTCCTTTACCACACCATCAGCACAACTACAATATTCACCGGCAGTGAAGGAATGATCGGGATCGACTATATCAATTAAATAATGCTGGATCCGTGCCCTGTCCGACTGTGATGGTTTTCCGCTACCGATATCCATATAGCGATATACCTGAACCGAGTCGGCAGATACAATCTGAAATGATTCACCGGCCAACCGTAATGCCAGGTCGCTTTTCCCCACGGCAGTGGGCCCGACAAGAACAACAGCTTTAATAGTTATACCGCTTTATTCAGTTATTACGCTATCTCACCTTTTTTCAGGGTATAATCAATTTTCAGTTTATCTTCCAAAATTAATTTAAGGATGTTAGGAACAACTTTCCAGCCTTCCTCACCCTCGGGGTAGCCTTGAATATTCCCCAATTTCTCCACTGCTTTCATTGTAGCCTTGGTAAAAATATATTTATTCCCCTGATAGGTCAAAAGCTTATCAATTGGAATGATCATTGTTCCCTCCAGAAACCCTTTATTATATGTTCGTATCTTTGTTTTCTATGCTGTTCTGCTTTGATAATGGAAAAAACCGTGTCTAAGGCATTTTCCACACTATCATTAACGACGATGTAATCAAAAATATGATATTTTCGTATTTCGTCAACCGCGTTTTTTAGCCGGATGCTGATCTGTTCTTCGGAATCGGAATTCCTATTCCGTAGACGCTGTTCAAGTATCTCAAGCGATGGGGGTATAATGAAAAGAAACAGGCAGTCGGTCAGTTTACCCCTCAGGGACTCAGCCCCCTGAACATCAACGTCAAATATCAAAATTCTTCCCGCAGAGAGTATTCTGTCAATCTCTTTTTTAGTTGTCCCATAATAGTTGCCATGCACCATGGCCCATTCGACAAACTCATTTTTCTCAATTTTTAACTTAAATTCGTCAATACTGACAAAATTATAGTTAACCCCCTCGGTCTCCCCCTGGCGTATGGCCCGGGTGGTAGTCGATATGGAAAACGCCAGTCTGGAGTCAAGATGGAGCATTTTCTGAATAATTGTTGTTTTACCCGCTCCGGACGGGGCCGAGATTACTATTGAGAAATTATCCTTCAGCAAGATTCATCAACCTCCCCGCTAAAGTCTCCGGCTGCATTGCAGATAAAATGATATGATTGCTGTTCATAATGATAATCGCCCGTGTTTTCCTCCCATGGGTTGCGTCAATAAGAAAATTGTTTTCCTTTGCTTCATCCCTCAGCCGTTTCCCTGACGCTGAAGCTGGGGTAATGACCGCAATGACCCGTTCGGCAACAACAGCATTGCCGAACCCGATATTGATCAGGGTAGTTTTCATACGATATTCCTGCACTGTTCGCGAATTTTTTCAATATAATTTTTCACATCCACTGCAATATGCGATATTTCCGAACTGTTCGACTTTGAAGCGACCGTATTTATCTCTCTGAACAGCTCCTGTGCGAGAAAATCAAGTTTGCGGCCGATCTGATCGGTCTCTTTTACAACAGCCTTGAACTTGGCTATATGATCATACAAACGCACGATCTCTTCATTGATATCGAGCTTGTCGGCCAAAATCGAGATTTCCGAGTAGAGACGAACATCATCAACGGCGTCATCGGTGAGGGCGCGGATCTTTTTTTTCAGGTTTTCAGTCTTGTCCTTTACAACATTTTTCGCCAGGGATTCAATCATCTGGCTCTGCCTCTGTATCTCGCCGAGGGAATTCAGCAGGTCTTTTTTAATCGAGACCCCCTCCTTTACGCGCATTTCGAGGGTTTTCCTGACGACCAGGTCAAGGGTCTGTTCCATGTCCTTGCGGGTCTTTGCGCTTAATTCACTCCGTTCTTTCTGGATGAGCCCCTCGAGCATCAGGACCGTATCGAGCTTGACAGGTTCTTTCAGCTTGAGGCTCTTCTGAATTTTCACAAGGTCGCCGTAATATTTTTTTATAACATCGGCGTTGAGTGAGATCGGTTTCGTCTCATTCCAGTTAAAAATATCGATGGTCAATTCAAGTTTCCCGCGGGAAAAATTTTTTTTGAGGAAAGCGTGCAGATCGTTCTCTTCGTTCTTCATGATCTTGGGTACGTATACATACGTTTCAAGGTATCTGGAATTGAGCGATTTCAATTCGATTGAAAATGAAAACTGGTCTGTGCTTTTCTCAAAAAATGCGTATCCTGTCATACTTTCCATTTTTATATCCTATATTGTTTTGACTTCCCTACCGTGCACTTTGACTCTCACCATCCCGGTCTCAATGTAAAAATCGATGGTCCGCCCGTAATCCCCCCCCACATCCTCGGAAATAATCTTAATCTTGAGTAGATCGAGTATTGCGCGGACCGCGTCAATGTTCTTTTTCCCGATATCACCAAGCATCGTGGTTGTACGCGTGATGCTGAACATGTTCGAGCCGCCTATGATCTTGGCCCAGATCAGTTCTTTTTTCCCCCCGATTTTTTCGATCTCCTCGACCAGCATGATCGCAGCTGTATTCGCATATTTCTTTTTCGGTGAATCATCGCTCCTGTGGGCAGGAAGCATGATGTGAGCAAGCCCCCCCACCTTCCCTTCAGGATCATACAGGCAAATGCCGACACATGATCCGAGAATCGTCCTTAAAATATTCGGCGTGGGCGCAACCTGCAAGTCTGCTATGCCGACATTAATCAAATTAAATTCCATATCTTTTCAGCTCCGGGGTTTCGGCGAATAAACCGGGGAATCGAGTATCTTGCTGTATTCAAAATCGTCGGATATCGAATGGAGGGTTTCGCTGTGGCCGATAAAAAGATAACCATGGTCCTGGATTGATTTGTAAAAATTAGCAACGAGCTTGCGTTGGTGGGTTTTATCGAAATATATCATGACATTCCTGCAGAAAATTATATCCAGGCCGGTCGGGAACGGGTCCTTGAAAAAATTTAAATAATGAAAATCGACCATTTTCCTGAGGTCAGGTATGACCGTGTACATTCCAGGGTCATTCTTCTTTGGCGTGAAGTACTTCTGCAGAAATTCCCCGGGGACTTTTTCAATCCTTCGCCCTGAATAATTACCTACCCTTGCGAATTCAAGAACTGAAGGGGCGATGTCGGTTGCAATAATTTTAATATCCCATCCTCGAAGGAGATCCATCTTCTCGAGAAGACAAATGGCCATTGTAAACGGCTCTTCACCGGTAGAACATGCCGCACTCCAAATACGAAGTTTTTTCTCATGCTTCTTTTTAACAATTTCAGGGATACAGAAATCTGCCATTGCCATAAAATGCCTGTCATTTCTGAAAAAATAGGTTTCGTTCGTTGAAACGACATCGATCAGCATTTCATATTCAGTCTTTTTCCGGTCGCCAATCAGTCCCTGAAGATATCCGTAATAGTCTGCAAACTCATTGAATTGCAGGGCCTGCAGCCGTTTGCGCAGCCTGTTTGAAAGCAGGGTGATCTTCGAATCTTTCAGATATATCCCGCTTTCATCGTATATAAGCTTTGCGAATTTTTTAAACTCATCATCCGTCAATCTTTTGATACTAAAGTCCATATTTACGCAACCCTCACATCATACGTTTATTCTCACATACCCCGTCTGACCGGGCGTTACCTCGAATTATGCAAATTCAGCACGAGCTTTACCTCGCCAACCGGGATCCCCGAATGATCGGATATGACTTCCGCAGAACAACCGTTATCCGATAGCCGGGTTATGACCGCATATTTGTCTCCGGAAGATGAAAGTATCCCGATTATTTCTCCGTCGCTGAGCCCCTTTTTTGCAGCAGGGCGTGCCTCAGAATGGCCGCTCAAATCTTTTGCGATAATGTTCCCCGTCTCAACAGTATGCCGGGGAGGCGTTTTGACAGCTTTCCCGGAACTTACATCTCTGGATTTCTCTAAAAACCGGGTCAGTCTACCTGTAATTTCATTCCGCCCGGCTGCAAACAGCGTTTTAAACCCTTCTGCAAGGTGTGCGGTAATGCCCCGCATGGCGTCCATTCCGGGACGGGCAATTTTTTCCGGGCGTTCAGCACGACCGATGCCCTGCTGCACCGGGGTTTCTGCTGACGGCCCTGAAATGATGTTTGCTTTTTCCAGCCCGGAATGCACAGGAGATTTTATACTTCGCTTATGTTCAGTGGCATGGTCACTCATACCTTCGGTCCCAAGGGTTATATTAACAGTCTTTAACTGGCCGGACCGTTCAAGCATCCGCTTCATAATATCAATCTTATTTTCGAGGAGGGATATATTACGTTCAGCGGCTGCATTGAATTGCCGGATGACTTCATCCATCTCCTTCCTGAATTTCTGCTCCCTGAATTCGGTTGATTTCTTTTCGAGCTTCAGGCTGATGACAAGGTACAACACCGCGCCTATAAATATATTGGTAAGCAGCAATAAAATGAATTCCATGCACGCCCTCCATTTATTTTAAAACATCGATGATCTTTCCACTCCTGCCATCAGAAACCCGCTCTACAGGCTGGCCTGATGCATCCTTATCATCTTTTTTCAGGATTCCTTTCCGTGGGGGGTTTTTTTTCCCCCTTTCATCCTTCTGTTCATGTGCCCTGATCGGAGACCCATCTCCTTTCTTTGTCTCATCAAGTTTTTCATTAACGAGACGTGACTTTTCACCCGCCAGTTTATCAAGCTGCTGCTGTTGTTCTGCAACTGCTGCGGCTTTCACATGTTCGCCCCTGCCGACTTCGTGCATCTGGGAAATGTTCGTCTGCATATCGATCGGTTTTATTGCCATAATCCCCCCCGCGGATCAGCGTTTCCGGGTTACGCCTGCGATCCTGTTCTGAGTCATAGAAACATCCGGGGCCTCGTAGTTCGATACCTTGATATCGCCCCCCTCGAGTGAAATTTTTATTCTGGTATATTGGTCCTTTACAGGAAATTTTTTATCCTTAATGTTTATCTCGACGCCGGCAAACATGGTCTTTTCAGCGCATACGCGTCCCTTATGTTCAAGCATGCCGACATATGCATTAAGTTCATCGAGCTCTGCTTTAACTTCGTCAAACCGCATTGAAGCTTTCTGGTTCTGCTCCTGCATGTCAGTGAGAAGCTGGACTTTTTCCTTGGGGAGGCGTCCGCTTTTTTTCTGATTCTCAAGATTACGGAGATTGAGCTTCAGTTCATTGATCTTATTTTCGAGCCCTTCTTTGAGTTTCCCGATATCGATGATCTGCTGCATGATCTTTGGATTAATACCGACCCAGATTTCAGTCCTGGTTGAAACATCAGCACCGAGATACCGGGCAAAGATCGAATTTCCAGCCCTGATTCGACCGCCGACAATTCGTGCGCGTTTCCCCAGGGAGATTATGTTTCCGCCTGAATCGACATTCGAATGTATGATCCCTTCAGGCACGTTAATATCCCCGTCCGCAATTACATTGGCGTTCTGAATGAACTTGGCGAAAATTGAACCCCCTGTGGATTCCACCTTTGCTTCCTCCCTGCCGATAATCCCCTGCCGCACGAGGATGTCGCCTTCAGCTTCGAGAAAAGCCTTTTGAACTGTCCCCTTAACCTCAATGTTCCCGGCCGCCTTAACGATAAAATTATCTTGAACAGAACCCTGAACAATAACTGAACCGAGAAAAACAATGTTCCCTGTCTCGAGGGAAACATCCCCTGGCACAACATACACCGGCTCAACGCTTATCTTCTCATTCTTATAAACGATCTGGCCATTGATTTCAGCCGTAAGCTCCGTACCGTCTTCAGAAAGGATCGTCCCTTTACCGTGCTGAAGTTTATTATCTTTACCGGATTTTGCAGGGAGTATCCTGTTTTTGAGGGTCCTCCCCTCGATGCCATTCTCTGCAGGCACCTTTGCAGCAAGCAGTTGGCCGACAACGACATTTTCCAGTAATTCACGGTTCTTGAAGTCAATCTTGCCCGATTCGTCTTCTTCAAATGAAATATCGGTATTGTCTATCCTGACCTTATAATCGATGAAAGCATCTTTACCATGATGCGGCTTTTCACCTTCAGCTGCGAGCAGTGGCTTTGAATAATTCATCATTTCAAGATATTCCTTGATCTGTTCCTCCTTTATACCGATGACAACACCGGCATTTCTGAGAGAATCAATCACTTCATCGAATTCCATATGACGCCCTGCGAAACGCGGGGGTGAAAAATGAGCAAAAGCCTTGATTTCGTCATCGGATATCTCTATCCGCATTGTACCATCGTTTGCCGGGTTCGGGACCCATTCGCCGATTTTGAAAGGTTTCCCCGAAGCTTTCTTCAGGGCTTTTTCAATGTCTCCCGTGTCGGCATTGGAAATCTTCAATGTAAATAATTTATTATTGATGTCATTGATTTGTACTGGAGTCCCTCTCCCCAGGGGTGGAGTAACAGTAAGCCAGATCCCGGATTTGGTGACGCGGACCCTGAATTCCCCGTTGCCATCCTTCTTTTTCTCAACAACAATGCCGGGGATGTTTTCACTGGTAAGTTTCTTCTCTATATCATCTACATCACGCTGTTCAGATGCTTTCACGAGGGGCAGAATTAGAACACGATACGGTACCCGTCCTGTGCCGAACAAGCCACGCGTCCCCTTTTCAAGGATTTCATAATCAAGCATATCCACATCTATGCCAAGCTCCTTTGATGCAAGATCAAGGGCCTGTCTTACTGAATCCGCATAGACCTCAATTGCATCTTGATCATTAGCATCGTCGGATTCCATGTCGCTGAATATGTCTTTAAATTTTCCCATGATGTCATTTTACCAGGAAGTGTTCACGTCAGTCCGTACTGAATACATGACTCGTGTTAACCAATAATGTTCGATTTAATCCGCCCCAGCCGCCCCCGGAGCCTCATTATCGCTTTGGTATGGAGTTGCGATACCCTGCTTTCGGTCACTTCCAGGACATCGCCGATTTCTTTGAGGGTAAGGTCCTCATAATAGTAAAGCACAATGACCTTCTTTTCCTTATCGGGAAGCTTTTTGATCGCTTCAATTATATAATCGCGGATCTCTTCTTTTTCGATCAGGACGTCAGGATTCATATTTTCAGGGGCTTCCAGGGTCTCGAGGATGGAAAGCTCGTCATTATCGTCGCCAAGATACCAGATATCATTTAATGAAAGCATGGATGTGCCGGAAAGTTTGGAGAGAAGCCCCTGGAATTCATCCATGGAGACTCCAAGTTCGCGGGCAGTCTCATCATCTTCAACCGTACGACCAAGCTTGTTTTCAAGATCAGAGATGACCTGTTCAATCTGTTTGGCTTTCTGGCGTATCGACCTCGGTATCCAGTCGATCGACCTGAGTTCATCGAAAATCGCACCCCGGATACGGGTCATTGCATACGTTTTAAATTTTATCCCCCGTGCCGGGTCAAACTTGCTTATAGCATCTATAAGTCCGAAAATCCCGTATGAGACCAGATCATCGAATTCGATGCTCTGCGGCATTCCCATGGAGACTTTTCCGGCAACATATTTTACAAGGGGTGCATACTTGATAACGAAATAATCCCTGATGTCCTGTTCCTTAGTCTTGATAAATTTTACCCAGAGTTTATCTTCGCCTATTTCATCGAATTCTTTTTGTTTTTTAATGTTCATCTTACACTTCCAGGGTTATTTTTCATCATCTTTCTGCATCATGGTCCTGACAGCTTCGGCCATGAGCTTCGGTTCATACTGTGCCAATTCTTCCCTCTTTAATATATGTTTCCCCATTTTGCCGCTTTTTCCCTTGCTGTTTGCTTGTACATCGCTTTCAGTTGAATGCTCGTATTTCGGATAGCTGTCATCCCTTATTTCTGAAAAATCCTTGTCCGACGAAGTTCGATTATGCTTTTCTGCCTGGGAAACATCAGGCATCTCATCAGCTGTTTTCTGGGGCGCATGATCATTAAAAGCAAAATCTCCCCCCTTTTCTTCCATTTTAAAATCATTTTTAAAATCATCGCCGGTTCTGTTTTTAACGCTTAAAGCTTCGTATATCTCAGGTACAAATTTCCGAAGCACAGAAACCACTGCATAACCGATACCAAAAAAAACCGGGGTAATGATCAGGCTCCTGATAATAACCGTGCTTATATTGACGCCGGAAATCAGCCCGATCAAAATTGAAAGCACACATGCCAAGACGCCGATCCCAGCAGGAAATTTATAATCAAATTCTATTGAATGAATATCGAACATATTAAATTCCGTATTAGCCGGACCGGTCTATTTACAAATTTCTAACATATATTAAAAACAAATCAAGCCTTTTTCATATTCCCCGAGGCGCTACGGGCACCGGACGGATTATTCAGGTTCCTCCTCATCAATAGGTTTTTCCTCGGCGTTGAACAGGTTTTTGAAAAATGATGACAGGCCCGATCCCTTCTGGTCATCCGATTCCCTGTTGCTGATCCTGTCAGAGATGATATTCACGCACGTGGATGCTTTGCACTTGGGATAACTCACGATGAATGGTTTCTGGTTCCTGACCGATTTCGGAACATACACATCATCGAATATAAAACCGAGGTTTTCGACCTTGATATTGAGAAATTGCCCTGCGATATTGATGATCCGCTGGGCGACCCTTTTCCCCTCTGCAACCGACGCTACGCGATTTACGATAAGCTTGATTATCTTGTCAGGGGACTGAGACGCAATCGATTTTATAATCCCGTATGCATCAGTCACCGCTGTCGGTTCCGGTGTTGTCACCACGATTACTTCGTCCGCAGCTATGACAAATGATAACACGTTTTGCGAGACGCCTGCGCCAGTATCGATTATCATGAAATCATCAGAATCAAGCTCCGCAACAGACTCTATAAAAGTTGCACGCTGCTTGGGATCAAGGTTCGCAAGCTGATGAAAGCCCGATGCTCCGGCGATAATTTTAATACCTTCAGGAACTTCAATCACAATCTCCTTCAGCTTCTTTTTCCCCTTAATAACATGATAGAGGTTATATTTTGGTATTATCCCGAGGATAACATTGATGTTAGCAAGCCCCAGGTCGGCATCGAGCAGGGTTACGGTTGACCCTCCCTTAGCTAAAGCAATGGAAAGGCTGACCGAAAGGCTGGTCTTGCCGACCCCCCCCTTCCCGCTAGTTATTGCTATCGACTTGGTCCTTTTGTGCTTGCTACTGCTTTCTAAAACCAGTTTTCTGAGATTGGCAGCCTGATCCACGTGACCCCCCTTGTATTAATTATTAATATTACCAATCATCATGTCGACAATTTTATCAGGATCTGCAACAACAATGTCGTTCGGTACTTCCTGTCCATTTGTAAAATATGATATTGGCTTATTAAATTTATCGGCAATATCCACAATATTCCCAAGAAAAGAAGTTTCGTCCACTTTCGTGATAATGACACTATTGAAATGGATAGTATCAAATGCCTTGAATACATCCGAGATGTCCCGCTTTTTCGTATTCGCACTCACGCACAGTATCTTTTCGAAATCATACTCCACCTGTTCGGCAAAGGTTTTCATTTCGGAAATTTTCAAATCGTTCCTGTGGCTCCTCCCCGATGTGTCAACCATGATTATTTCCGCCTTTTCCCGGGTAATAACTTCTTTGAACTCTTTCTGGTTGTTCACCGCATGCACAGGGATCCGCATGATCTCAGCATACTTTTTGAGCTGTTCCGTGGCTGCTATCCGGTAATTATCAATAGTGATAAATGTAACTTTATGCCCCTCCCTGAGTGAATATATGGCCCCAAGTTTGGCCATTGTCGTGGTTTTTCCCACCCCGGTCGGTCCGATGAACATGATAATTTTCTTCTTGTTCCCCATCTTAATAGGACCTGTTGTAATTATTCTGCTTTTCAGCAGTTCTTTAAGGCTTTTCTCGATTTTAACCTTGTCGCAAAGGTCGTCCCTGCTCATCGAATTTTTTATTTCATTCATTATGTGGGAGCATTGATCCTGATCATAATCATTGTTTCGAAGAATATCAAGATAACTTTTGACTATCAAGTCATTTTTTTCAGGGGATTTGACCGCACACTCAGATGATTTTTCACCGACCAGTTTCTTCAGGGTCTCCTTGATGTCGCTGAATTCTTTTTCAAATTGCGCTATCGCCCCCTTTTTGGCATCATTCCCTGTTTCACGGTCATTCACTGTTACCGGCAACGGCGCTTCTTCAGAATTCTTCTGCATTGCGCTTTCAAGGCTTGGCCTGGCAACCCTGTTTCGAGGCGTCACCTTAAGGTCATTCAGATTATCATTAAGTGAATCTATCGATCGTGAAAGTGAGGCCATGTTTACATCATCCTGCGGACGATGCTTCATTCCAGCTGATATTCCAGCCGGCGATGTGGCGCGATTCATGTTTTTTTCACCGTCATCCACGGTGATATCGATCCTTTTTTTCTCGGTGAAAGCCTTGGCAGAGAGACGCTTGTCCTGCACTGCTGCAGTCAGCTCAACGACGTCCTTAGCAAACAAGCGGGAATTGAGGATCCCCCCTTCTTTGACATATTTATGGCTGATAGGAATCGCATCCTCACCGTATTCCATCTTCAATTTCATCATTGCTTCATTGTAGGTCTTTTCACGAATTTTTACGTAACGCATGGATGTAACTCCTTGAAAAATAATTTATTATGCCGCATTCGTCATCAGGGCCGAAACCACAACGCTCACTTTCACAGAACCGCTGATCTCGCTGTACGAGAATACGACCGGTGAAGGGACCTCCCGCTCGAGGAGGGTAAAAGTGACGCTTCGAATCTGCGGCGACACGAGATAGATCGGCGTATAGCCGAGGTTCTTGGCCCTTTTGTATGCATCGATCAGGGCATTGATCACGACCTGATATGTGTCTGGATCGAGCCCCACGACCTTCCCTTCAACTGGGTCATCGTATATTGCACTACGAATAATATTTTCTATTTCAGGATCAACAGTAATGACAGACAGGGTGTTGCGCTCGTCAAGATAGTCCCTGGTGATCTGACGCGCAAGGGCAACCCGCGTGTATTCCGTGAGAGAACCGGGGTCCTTGGTATATTCCGAGTAGGTGGCCAGAGTCTCCAGCACGGTTATCATGTTCCGTATTGAAACGCGTTCGCGCAGAAGGTGTTGAAGTACTTTCTGGATGATGCCGAGTGAAAGTTTCTCGGTTACCTCGCTCACGACCGCCGGATAATCTTCCTTCACGTTGTCTATAAGCTGCTGGACTTCCTGCCTGCCGAGTATCTCGTTTGCATGGCGTTTGATGATCTCGGTCATGTGCGTGGCGACAATCGTAGGGCAATCAACGACCGTGTAGCCCCTGCTTTCCGCGTCATCGCGCATATCTGTCCCGATCCAGATCGCCTTCAGTTCAAACACAGGTTCAATAAATTCATCTCCTCCAATCTTCTCACTAACATCGCCTGAATCCATAGCCATGAGTTTTCCGACCTGCAATTCCCCGCGGCCGATCCCGACCCCTTTAATGAGTATTTGGTAGGTCTCCGGCGCGAGCTCCATGTTGTCACGAATTCGGATGGGGGGTACTACAAGTCCCATTTCAAGGGCGCATCGGCGTCGGATATTGGTGATACGCTCAAGCAGTGCTCCCCCCTGATCCGGATCAACGAGGGGGATAAGGTTATAACCGATCTCCACCTCGAGGGGATCAACCTGTATAAGCGGAAGCACAGATTCGGGTTTGTGGTCCTTCGTCGCGCCGGCTTTCAGCTCCTTTGCCGTCATAAGCTTTTCCTCTTCCTTGCTCTGAAGGAGTAGCCAACCCATACCCGCGAGCATGGATGCGAGCAAGAGAAGGGATATTTTAGGAAAACCGGGAATGAAAACCGCGACAAACAGTGTTGCGGCGGTGATGAGAAGCGCCCGCGGCTGCGAACCGAGCTGGGTCGCGAGATCGGTCCCGAGGTTCTCCTTGGAAACGGCACGGGTAACGATGATACCGGTAGCTGTGGTTATGAGGAGCGACGGGATCTGGTTGACCAGGCCGTCTCCGATTGACAGCAGGGTATACGTTTTTATTGCCACATCAAAGCTTTCACCCCTTATTGCCATGCCGATTATAAAACCGCCGATAACGTTGATAATCGCGACAATAATCCCGACCTTGACGTCCCCCTGCACAAATTTTGAGGCTCCATCCATGGCCCCGTAAAAATCAGCCTCCTTCCGTATTTCTTCACGCCTGGTCCTCGCCTCGTCCTCGGTTATGACCCCGTTGGAGAGGTCTGAGTCTATGCTCATCTGCTTGCCGGGCATCGCGTCCAATGTAAAGCGGGCCGCCACTTCAGCGGTCCGGGTCGCGCCCTTGGTGATGACGATAAACTGCACGGCAACGAGGATTATGAAAATGATAAAGCCCACGACATAGTTTCCCCCGACCACAAACTCGCCGAAGGTGCGGATGATCTTGCCGTCGAACGCCGCCCCCTCAAGAAGAATCAGTCGTGTCGACGAAACGTTCAGGGAAAGCCTGAACACCGTGCTGATGAGAAGCAGGGACGGGAACACCGAAAAATCAAACGCCCGGGGTACAAACATAACAACAAGAAGAATTAGTATGCCGAGCATCACGCTGACGGCAAGCAGGAAGTCGAGTAAAAACGTCGGGAGCGGAATGATCAGCATCGCAACGATCGCGAGAACGCCGATACCGATGAGTATGTCGGTTTTCTGCATCCAGCTCATATTTTCTGTCAGGAGGGACATTTTGCCAACTTTCGCCTGTGCCATAAGATATACTCCTTATATCGCCGCCTTGAATTCTCTGCGCCGATACAGCTCGGCATACACAAGGGAGACCGCGTAAAAAAGATCCTGTGGAACGATATCTCCTACCTCGAGTCGTTTGTATAATTCCTGGGCCAGGGGCCTGTTCTCTATCATGGTGATGCTGTTCTCCCTGGCTATCTCCCGAATTTTAAGCGCCAGGCTATCGGTCCCCTTCGCGATGACGGTCGGCGCCTCCATGGACTCGCGTTCATATTTCAGCGCGACGGCGTAATGGGTCGGGTTGGTGACCACGACGTCCGCTTTCGGCACTTCGCGTATCATATTTTTCATGACGATCTCGCGCTGCATCTCCTTAAGACGCGCACGAAGGTAAGGATCACCCATCGTCTCTTTCAATTCTTCCTTCATCTCTTGTTTGGACATCTTCAACGACTCGATGAATTCCCTTTTCTGAAAAATATAATCGGGAATAGCGAGGATGAGGAGTAAAACCGCGGCCCAGATGATTATCTTAAATGCAATATTAGAAAGGGTGACCAGGGCCATACCGATGGAAAAATCAGGGGTCCTCAGGATCGTTTCAAAATCGGCCTTGATAATAAGATAAGACGTAAAACCGATGATCAGCACCTTGAATATCGATTTAAAGAGATTCATCCCCACCTGCTTCGAAAAAAATATCTTTTTCATAATAGTGGCTGGATCAAACTTGATTTTGCTCCAGTCAAACTTCAGCGGATGGGTCGAGAACTGGAACCCAACCTGCAGGCCGTCGCTCATGATCGCCGCGACCACGACTGCAACAAAAATTGGAAGAAGTATCTTCCCCCCCTCAAGAGTGAGTCTGAGAAAATCATTCTGAAAAGAATGCATGGTTATTGACATGCGGGAAAAATTCGAGAGATAATATTTCATTATACGGATTATGGTGTCAAATATCCAGGAGCTGAACATGAATATAACGAAAAAACCAAAAATCACCACGATAGACGGGGCAAGCTCCTGCGACTTGGCGACCTGTCCCTTCTCCCTCGCTTCACGGAGCTTTTTCTCGGACGGTTCCTCGGTGCGCCCCTCATCATCAGCGGCAAAAAGCTGAAGATCAAACCTGACCCCCTCCAGCCCCTCCGGTAGGTCCCACCCGTCAAATGTATGCTGCAAAAATTCTTTCATGCTATTTCGGCCAATTGAGTAAAATATTGGTCATGATTTTAAACGTCCTTTCGAGAGAAACCTGCATAATCCTGATTATCAGGGGCGATGTTATGATCAGCACCCCGAACGCAACAATGATCTTGAGCGGAAACCCCAGCATCATGATGTTCATCTGGGGAGCGGCCTTTGCAAGGAGCCCCTCGGCGATCGTCAACATGAGAACGGTCCCGATTACCGGCAGTGCGATCTTCAGCGCAATGATAAACATGCCGTTGAATGCGTAGAGCAGATACTTGAAAATGCCGGCTGCAAATGCCTGGTTGAAAGAAATAATCGGCGCAAGCTCATACGACCGATATACAGCCTCGATCATAAAATGGTGGCCATATATCGCCATAAACACCAGCAGCCCGATCAGGTTTTTCAGCTGTCCCACGAGGGGGACTGATATCTGAGCCAACGGGTCGAGTACCTCATTAATACCGAACCCGATTTGCACCGCGAAAAAATCACCGGCGAGCTGGAATGCCGCAAAAATAACCGAAACGAGAAACCCTATAAAAAGCCCGATTGTCACCTCTCGCAACACCAGCATGCCGTACTCCCCCATACTGCCCGGGAGGGCATACCCCTTTGCTGCAACAACAGGAAAAATAACAAGCGTGATGAGAAATGAAATCATACCTTTTGTTCTCATTGGAACAACCCCGCTTGAAAAAAATGGGGCTACCACAATCATCGCATTCAACCTGATCATAATGAGAAGGAAAACCTCGAAATGATAGACGAAATATTTCATATCGCCTCATATGCCGTTGCTCGTATCACGCGATCAACCGCCCCCCATTTTCTCAATCAAAAGAAAGACATTATTCGTATAATTCACCAGTGTATGGATCATCCATGCCCCGAATATTATTATGGCCGCAAATATTGCAATGATCTTGGGTACAAACGTAAGGGTCTGTTCCTGGATCGAGGTCGTTGTCTGGAAAATGGAAACAATCAAGCCGACCAGCATCCCTATCCCGAGCATCGGTGCGGAGACGACCAGCACCGTCATGAGCGCTTCACGTAAAAGTTTAATCACCATGGCATCGGTCATATCGGACACCTCATCGAAAAGTTATCGGACAAAGGAACGCACCAGTTCGTAACATATCAGGTTCCAGCCATCCACAAGTATAAACAATATTATCTTAAACGGCAACGAGATCATTACCGGAGGCAGCATAATCATACCCATGGCCATGAGCGCGCTCGCAATAATCATGTCTATGACAATAAACGGGAGAAAGATAAACACCCCGATCTCGAATGCCCGCTTCAGCTCGCTTATCATGAATGCGGGTATAAGACAGTATGAAGGGACCTCCTCGCGGTTTTTCGGACGCTCAAGTTTCGCAAGCTTAACGAAAAGGCCTATATCTTTTTCACGCGTCTGTTTAAACATAAAAGTCCGCAGGGGCTTCATTCCCTTTTCAAAAAAATCCTCATTGGTTATCTTACCCTTCATGTAGGGCTGTAGGGCTGAATCATTTATTTCAATAAATGTCGGCGCCATAATAAAAATTGTAAGGAATATAGACAATCCGACGATAACCTGATTAGGGGGCATCTGTTGCAGCGACAGGGCCCGTTTGACAAAATCAAGCACAATAACGACCCGTGTAAACGCGGTCATCATTATCATAATTGACGGGGCCAGGGTAAGGATTGTCAGGAGAAAAAGCACCTGAAGGCTTAATGCCACATCCTTCGGGGTTGTTGCTTCACGGATATCAAATGTGACCTTGGGAATGGGCATACGAACACCCCCAACGTCCTGGGCATATGCCGCTCCCCCCGCTATAATCAGCGATAGAAGCAGGATGCTGTAAAAAAACTTTTTATTCATCCTCTTCGCCATTCATTTTTTTCAACCGGTCTTTCTGACGCCGGAGATAATTAAGATCATCAAACGACTCGCGGGAATCATGCCCTGCCGCATCATGCTTCGCGGCCGACCGCTTTTCGAGAAACTTCGACACAAGGCCCCCAACCTGCATCATGACGAGATTCTGAAACCCGTCCGTGCGGGCCTGGACCGATCGGGAACCGAGGAGACGGATACGGTCTATCTCTTCTTTATCTTTTATTTCGGTGATGAGGTTGATGCCGCTGTCAGAGACCCCAAGGAGCAGGAGCTTCCCCGCAAAATCAACGACCTGAAGAAACTTGTTTGGGCCTACCGGCAAAACGGCCAAAACATGAAACACATCCTGTCCAAGCACATTCATCCCGGCTTTTTTGGTTACGAATCTGAAAAAATAATAAAAAACCCCGACCAGGAGCCCTAAAATCATTATTGTTTTAAAGATGAGCCAGGCGTACGATTCCTCCACCACCTTCGGTTTGAATTCATCCTCCCTGAAATCACGAATGACCCCGCCCCCGGGTTCCTCTCCCCCCTTCGGTAGTGCCACAGCCGGTGCGTCCTGCTTCCCCTCATCATTCGGGACAGCCGACTTCGCTTCAATCTTCTCACCCGGATTTTCGTCCCCTTTCTGCGCCGCGCTCACCGCGTAAGAAGCCGCGAGGAGAAGAAAACCCGTAATAAGTAACACGAGGAAGACCGGCCGCCATCCTCGGGACATTATGTCGCATGTGTTATGTCTCATTAAATTACAGATACACTCCTAATTGCTATTCCGCTCTTTCGTTACTGCAGATTTGATAAACGGTCTGAAGGGCTCACGATATCGGTAACCCGCACACCAAAGTTTTCGTCGATTACCACGACCTCGCCTTTCGCGATAAGCTTCCCGTTTACAAGCAGGTCGACAGGTTCACCGGCAAGCTTATCGAGCTCAATGATTGAACCTTCCCCCAGGCCCAGGATATCCTGAACAAGCTGCGTTGTGCGGCCGAGTTCGACCGTAAGGGTCATAGGAACATCGAGAAGGAGGGATATGTTGCCTCCAACCCCTGCCGGGATTCCTTCATCTAACGGAGGAAATTTAACCGGGCTGATCCCCGCCTGACCAACAGGCTGCTGATAATACTGCTGTTGGCGCGGCGCCTGTTGCTGGAAGCCGCCGCCTCCCCCGCCCCCGCCGGAAGTAATCCCCGATGCAAGATTAGAATCCATGAGATGAAAAAACTTCGAATTGACTATGCCCTGGATCGTAAAATCATACGTGATCTTGGCGATATTGCCGCCGGATGGGACCTGAAGGTCATTCGGCCGCTCCATGAGGGAGACCATTGCCGGAGTTGCGT
>JBFZEZ010000301.1:0-3511 GCA_041306585.1 Spirochaetota bacterium
ATGACCGAAATAATTAATCATATGCGTTTCCTTTTCAGGCGTTCCGATGATCTTCCTATGGAATTACATGACGTGAATTCAATCATAAAGAATTCCTGCCTGCTTATAGGGAGGCAGCTTGTGCTGCATAACGTTGAACTCGTTCAGAAATTGGGGACAGGTCTGCCGCAGATCATGTGCGATCCCATTCAGCTTGAACAGGTGATAATAAATATCATCGGGAATGCCAGGGACGCCCTCGAAGAATGTGATAAAGAAAGTAAAAATATCACGGTGTCAACCGTTAATGAAGGCGGTTCGCTTATCATGGCTATCTCAGACAATGGACCCGGGATTGACGAATCAAATATCGATAAGATTTTCGAATCTTTTTTTACAACAAAAGAGGTGGGTAAAGGAACCGGCCTCGGTCTATCGATCTCAAAAAAAATTATTGAGTCACACAGGGGAAGGATCGAAGTAAAAAGCACGCTCGGAGAGGGGACAGTTTTTCTGATCATTCTTCCCATATAAAATTGGTTTCTCTGGCATACTATAGAATATTTTCATCCTCTACATGTCCGGAATCCCGGCATTCAGGCTCCCCATCCTGTATCCTTCAAGGTCAATTGCGACATAGGTAAAGCCGATTTCTTTGAGCTGTTTGTTTACAGTGTCCCTGATTTCGGGGGAGCAGAAACGATTCAGTTCAGCGCTCGCGATCTCGATGCGTGCGATGGGGCCATGGTGTCTGACACGTACAACCGTGAAACCCAGCCCGCGGATGAAATCTTCGGCATTATACACCATATCAAGTTTTTCTTTAGTTATGCGGTTTCCGTAGGGAATGCGGCTCGCAAGGCATGTGTTGGCGGGCTTGTCCCACGTCGCAAGGCCGAGTTCGCGGGACATGAGACGTATCTCATCTTTTGTGAGCCCTGCCTGCATGAGGGGGCTTTCGACCCCGCACTCGACCGCTGCAGTGCGTCCGGGGCGATAGTCGCCAGTATCATCGGCATTGGACCCGTCGAGGAGGTGGGGGATATGTTCTGATGCCGTCAGTGTAATAAGCTCTTTGTAGAAATGTTTTTTACAGTAGTAACAGCGCTTGGGGTCGTTGGTCGAAAAGGCATCGTCGTAGAGTTCCCCGGTTTCTATGACAATGTGCCTGACCTCAAGTTTATGCGCAATCTCTTTCGCGAGGGTGAGCTCTTCCGGTGTGTAGGTTTCTGATGAGCCTGTTGCAGCGATAACATTTTCCCTGCCCAGGACATCCACGCAGACTTTAAGCAGAAAAGTGGAATCTGCTCCCCCGGAGTATGCTACGATTGCTTTTCCGTAGGATGCAATCAATTTCTTCAGTTCATCAAATTTCTGTTTTGTTGTTTCCATATGTTCATCATTAAATAGTAAAATTTGTTGCATTGTTCATTGCATGACTTTTATCACGGTATTTTTGTATGAGGTCTTCCAGCGTCAATGTATCAAGATACTGGACCATGATTGAACTCATCTCGTTCCAAATGTCGCGCGTCACACAGTCGGTCACACGGTTGCATATGTCAGGATTCTTAACACAGTCGACGAGGCCCAGGTCGCCTTCAAGGGGTTCAATGATTTCACGCAGTCTGATCTGCGATGCGGGCTTGCTTAAAATATACCCCCCGTGCGCTCCCCTGAAAGTATTCACCAGTCCCTTTGCTTTTAATGGCATGATTATCTGGCTCAAATATTTTTCAGATATGTCCTCCGAGCGCGCGATATCTTTCAATAATGTCGGGCCTTTTTTTTCGCTGATGCCGAGTGCCAGCATCAGGCGCACGCCGTACCGGGATCTGGTTGAAAGCCTCATTGTGGTGCTCCGTATCTTTTGCCTGTTTTTATTTTTGTCCCTGTATCATTCCCATGGTGATGGGAATCTATTCTCGCATACGCGAATTAAGGATTCCCGCCTGCGCGGGAATGACGCCAAAGGAACAGCAGTATCTGCGCGAATACTTTTATGCATTAATCCCATCAAAAAGTATGCTTGAAAGATATCGTTCGCCCGCATCCGGCAATATAACAACAATTGTTTTCCCTTTGTTTTCCGGTTTTGCGGCTATTTTCACCGCAGCATCCATGGCAGCCCCCCCGGAAATTCCCACGGTGATGCCCTCTTCCTTGTGAAGGCGGCGCGCCATTTCGACCGCCTCATCGTTGGACACGGTCGCGATTTCATCAACGAGACTCAGGTCGAGAATGTCGGGTTTGAACCCGGCGCCGATACCCTGGATTTTATGTGGTCCTGGTTTCGGCACCTCGCCTTTACGGATGGCGGTGAGCACCGGAGAGTGGATCGGCTCAACCGCCACGGAGGTGACCGCCGCTTTTTTTCCCTGCTTGAGGTATCGGCTAACTCCAGTTATTGTTCCACCGGTACCGACTCCTGAAACAAAGATGTCGATTTTTCCACCGGTGTCGTCCCATATCTCGGGTCCGGTCGTTTTGAAGTGGATTTCGGGGTTCGCCGGGTTTTTGAATTGCTGCGGCATGTAATATTTTTTGGGATCACTCGCGACTATCTCTTCGGCCTTCGCGATCGCACCGGACATCCCCTTGGCCCCTTCGGTCAGGATCAGTTCCGCACCGTATGCCTTAAGCATCCGTCTGCGTTCAACGGACATCGTCTCGGGCATAGTGAGTATCAGCGGGTATTTCCTGGCAGCGCATACAAAGGCGAGGGCGATCCCGGTATTACCGCTTGTGGGTTCAATGACGGTGATCCCGCTGTTCCCGGGTATAAGTTTCCCCTCCTTTTCTGCCGCCCATATCATAGACGCGCCGATGCGGCATTTAACCGAGTAGGCCGGGTTGCGCCCCTCGATTTTTGCCAGCACCGTTGCAGGAAGGCCCTCAGTGATCCTGTTAATACGCACAAGGGGGGTGCGTCCTATACTTAAACTATTATCATCAAAAATTTTTGTCATGTGTAGCCTCCAGGTTTTACCAAATTTCAGGCAATATTCTTTTTAAATCTTTCCGAGCGCCTGATTGATATCTTGCATAATATCATCTACATGCTCAATGCCGATTGATAACCGGATGAAATCAGGCGTCACACCCGTAGCCTGCTGTTCGGCTGAAGACAACTGCTGGTGCGTGGTGCTGGCCGGATGTATCGCAAGTGTTTTTGCATCGCCGATATTGGCAAGGTGTGATATGAGCTGAAGGGAGTTTATAAATTTTTTCCCCGCGTCCCCCCCGCCCTTGATCCCGAAACCAATTATTGCACCTGCGCCCTTCGGGAGATATTTTTTGACCCTTTCTTTTTCAGGACTGGAATCGAGTCCCGGATAACTGACCCACGTCACTGCGTTATGTTTTTGCAGAAATTGAGCTACTGCAAGGGCATTTTCAGAATGCCGGGGGAGCCTGAGGTGAAGGGTCTCCAGCCCCTGTAAAAAAAGGAACGAATTGAAAGGAGAGAGCGCCGGGCCGAGGTCCCTCAGAAGGGAGACACGAGCTTTGATTATATAGGCAATATTTCCCA
>JBFZEZ010000302.1:0-7415 GCA_041306585.1 Spirochaetota bacterium
CTTCCGATCTTTGATGGCTATACAATCAATATTGTCGATCTCCCCGGCACCTATTCGCTGACCGCCTACACCCCCGAGGAACTTTTTGTCCGCAACCATATCATCGATACCGTGCCTGACGTTGTTATTAATGTAATCGATGCGACAAACTTGGAACGCAATCTTTACCTTACAACCCAGCTTATCGACATGGATGTAAAAATTGTGGCTGCTTTGAATATGCATGACGCCCTTGAAAAAATGAATGATCTATTTGATCATGAAGCCCTGGGGAAAATGATTGGAATTCCCTTCGTATCGACAGTGAGTTCAAAGGGGCTAGGGATTAAGGAGCTCTTCAGAAAGGTTATTGATGTATATGAAGACAGGGACCCGTCAGGACGGCATATTCATATTGATTATGGGCATGATCTCGAAAACGCCATTCATGCTGTTCAGGGGAAGCTCCGGACGCCGGAGAACCTTTCCCTTACAGACAGGGTGTCGTCCCGATTCCTTTCAATCAAGCTCCTGGAAATGGACAGGGACGCTGAGGGTATGATAATGAAAGAATGCCCGGACTGTCTGGACATCATACACACAGCGCGTACTGAAATTGAAAAAGTAAAGGCTCACCTGCATGAGGACACCGAAACCCTGATCACCGACTCGAAATACGCATTTATCGCAGGTGCGCTCAAGGAAACCTACCGTCCATCCGTGAGGCCGCTCAAGACCCAAAGCGAAAAGATTGACGCGGTGCTTACTCATCCGATATTCGGCCTCCCGATATTTTTTTCCCTGATGTGGGCCGCATTTCAGGCGACATTCACCATCGGTAGTTACCCTGTTACGTTGATAACATCCGCGATCGGTTTTCTGTCGCACGTTGTATCGGATCATATGCAGTCCGGTATTTTAAAGGACCTGATTGTCGATGGAATTATAGGGGGCGTTGGAGGGGTGATTGTTTTTCTACCGAATATTTTAATATTATTTTTCATAATTTCTCTCATGGAAGACACAGGATATATGGCTCGTGCTGTGTTTATCATGGACCGGGTGATGCACAAGATCGGTCTCCATGGGAAATCATTTATCCCCCTTGTCATCGGGTTCGGGTGCAATGTCCCTGCAATCATGGCCACACGGACACTCGAGAGCAGAAATGACCGGTTGCTCACCATGCTTATTGTTCCGTTTATGTCATGCAGCGCGCGGCTGCCTGTGTTTGTTCTGTTTATCGGTACTTTTTTTCCTGTATATTCGGGCTCAATGCTTTTTCTCGTCTACATCATCGGGATGCTGGTTGCCGCTGTATCCGCATTAATTTTAAAGAAGGTCCTTTTCAGTTCTGATGAGGTACCGTTTGTCATGGAGCTTCCCGTATACCGCACGCCTCATATGAAAACAACGGCGGTACATATGTGGCACAAGGGATCGGAATACCTGAAAAAAATCGGCTCAGTGATCCTGGTCGCTTCAATTATCATATGGGCCCTTGGAAAATTTCCCCAGGGCAACGGGAACGGGAGCGCTGACAATGAAGAGATGCGGCTTGAACAGTCGTATATCGGGAGTATCGGTCATTTTATTGAGCCTGTTATTCGTCCCCTTGGTTTTGACTGGAAGATCGGGGTCTGCCTAGCGAGCGGCCTTGCTGCAAAAGAAATCGTCGTGAGCACCATGGGGGTGATGTACGGGGCTTCCGGCGGACATGATGCTGATTGGGGAGACCTGTCCCAGCGCATTCGGGAAAGCCGGTTCAGTGGCGGTGAAAACGCAGGGAAACAGGTATTTGCCCCGCTGACCGCTTTTTGTCTTATTATTTTCGTTTTGATCTATTCACCGTGTGCTGCCGTAATAGCGACGATCAAGAGGGAATCGGGGAGTTGGCGATGGGCGCTCTTTGCGGCGGTATATACTACAACCCTCGCGTGGCTTTTAACGTTTCTTATTCGTCACATCGGATTATTGATACTTTGACAGCGTGATTTATAATTGATTTGAGTCAGGTGAAAAAAACAGCCCCCCAACCCCCCGGAGGGGGGCTCTTAGCAGGAATTGAATAGAATTCACACGATTAAAGGGGTGCACAGTGGTACAGATTATTATTACTTCAGTGATTGTCTTCCTGGCAGCGGCATATGCAGCGCGGAAATTATACCTGCTTATCACGGCTCCTGAAAAAATCGGGTGTTCACCGGAGAAGTGTGCTTCCTGTCTATACCATGAACAGGAAAATTGTCTCGATAAAACAATCGGCGGGGAAGATAAAAAAAAATGACCCCGCAGTATACTGTCAATCCTTCATTTTTCACCAGCAGGACACTGAGGGGATGCATACTGGGAATTACTTTTTTCGCCTTTTTTTCCGGTTTTGCGCAAACTTTATTCGGTGTTGACCTCGAGCGCCTGCACATTTTCATGTTCAATCTGACGAGTGGGGGATTTATTTTAATCTGTTTCACTGAGAACAGGGAATTCCCTTCTTTGAAATCATTTTTGTTTCTGGGATTCAGTATCATATTTTCAGTTTTTGCCTTCCTGGAGATGTATCCGGCAGCTATTGCTGCTTCAATCATCCTCTTCCTGATTGTCGAGATAATCAGGATCCGCACCTTCGGATTTTTTCCAGCAGGTTTTTTTTCTTTGCAGGAGGATATAAGCAGAAAATTTCATATGGCATCCCTCCTGTGTCTGTCAATATCGCTCGCTCTCTCCTCGGTTGTCATTTTAAATAATGAATATTTTCACTGGATCATATTGAAAAAACTTACATTGAACGTTTTTTTTCTCGGATTTTCTTTTCCTGTCTCGCTGATAACAATGTCGATTGTATTCTATTTTATTCGAAGGCCTGATTCTTTTATTATGGTATTCATAGAAAACTTTTTTTTCTGGATTATCAATCTCGGGGTTATTATTTTTTTCCTGTTCATACTTTTACAACTCGGCATCCCTGAATTCATCGCGGCGATGGTGCTGGCCTTGTCTGTCATTATGGTGTTCCTCTTTTTTTCCATCTACGGTATCGATACTCAACAGAAATCATTTTTAATATCCGGTATTTTTTTTCTTCTATCAACCGCAATAACCGGCGTTCTGTATATACTAATAAAAAAAGTGCCGTTTCTCTATACTGCATATGGGAGGGATTTGCTCGGGATGCATGCCAATCTATCCCTCTACGGCTGGAATTTGAGCGGTTTGCTGGTCATCATTCGGTGGAACGATTTCCCCCTGCGGCTCAATTCAAAAAAATTGATCATATTCCACTGGATCACGATAGGAATACTGACGTCAGCCGGCAGGGGATCGGCGGTGTGGGCGGCTGCAGCCATTATCTCATTCCTTTTTTTTCTCGCCATATTCCTGACAGGTAAAAATCGTTTTATGCATAACCGGGATAGCTTTCTTTGTAAATAATAATTCAGTCGTGAATTGCCATAATAACCTGAAAATATTCGATTTCAAATAAATAACCTTGACGTACTCTCCCGAATGAATTATAATTTTGAAACTTGTGAAGTATTGAAACATCATTCATATGAAACTACTGCAATCCATTTATTTTGATTTTTCCTCAATCAATTTTTTGATTATGGCTTTATATTCCCTGGTGGTTTTCCTCGGGTGCCTTTTTATCAGAAAGAGGTCAAGGGCATTCACTCAAGTTGCCCTGGTTTCTTTTTTTCTTATGTTTTATTATATCTCCGAACTTTGTTCTGCAGTATTGGTTCATCCTGTTGCGGTGTATAGCAGATGGTTTTCATTGTTTTTTCAGCTGAGCGCGTGCTCCCACATGGTCCTGTTTTTTTTGGCATATTCTGATATAGATGAAATCCATACATCCTTTTTTCCAGGCGCTGTGCTGTATGCGGGCTCATGTGCCGCGGTCGGTATATTTTTTTATTATACCCGGTCGGCCCCTGTGCTTCAGGACCTTTCCTCTCAGACATGGGAATTTAACCGCCAATTTGCAATGTACCAGCCGGCTATAATAACGCTTATTTACGCTTCACTGGCTTTTTTTTCAGGATGCATGCGCGTCGTATTTAACCGCGGGGAGAATCAGTGGGTTATTTTCGCGATCAGTCTTCTTTTCGCCCTCGGGATTATTGCTCCGGGAATTTACTCAAGCTTAAATCTTAATTATTTATTCAGCAGTGACGAGTTTATCGCATTGAGAACAGCCTTAACTTTGGTTTCTCTTTTTATGCTCGGCGCAATATGCATACGGCAGAAAAATGGGGGGCCTGGATTTGCTCTGAAGACATTATGGGCCTGTAGCGGGATGTTCCTCCTCATCATGCTTTTCATTTCACTGGAAGTACTTCAGGGGAGCGATCGTGCATATGATGAGATGCGGAAGAAAGAGATGGAAATCGCTATGGGGGCTGAATATTATCCCCCCGAGTGTGATTATTTTATCGAGTACTCGCTTGATACAGCAAAAATGACTCTTGCTCATGGGGACCCTATGGTCCTTGATATATTGCCGATAGATGAAATCGAGAATCTAATTCTCAATGCAATAATTTTTGCAAAACTTTCCATACTTGATAAGGATAATTATTTAGAAAAGGCCGAGGATCTGCTTATGCAGTCTCACCCGTATTTTAAAGGATACGCTTCGGCTGTCATGCGATACGCGGGATTGCTGGCACGAGATGACATGCATGCCAGGGGGAAAGTGATCGATTATTTATTTCGGCTTGAAAGCACGGTTCATTCCCTGTATGAACGGGCCAGTGGTTTGCGGGAACGATTCAACAGCAAAAATACGGCTGACCTTCTTGATCGCGACGATCCCCGGCTCGAACCGTTCCGTCAGGCAATAGCCGAGCATATTACTACAAAGCCGGGAGGGGGGAAGGTCGATCCGGAGTCCATTTTTTTTATCCTCCCGATTCCTCAAAAGGGTGAACGTTTGTACAGGCTTGCTCCGCATGGTTCGTATTATCTGTCGTATATCAGAGTAAATTTTGAACAGGGGAAGGCGTATGAAGGAGGTTTTTCGTACCAGTCTTACAGGGAGAATATCGGAAAGCAGGCTCTAATTATTGCTCGTGCCGTTATCCTCGCAATGGTTTTACTATATGCCGGGATAAACATCTTTTTCCATTTTTTCTGGAAAAAGCCGGTCCTTGAAATTGTCGGCGCATTAGATGATATGCGAAACGGCGATACACATGTCGAACTCCCCGATCAGCCAAACGAGGAATTCGCATTGATTCTTGATGGTTTTAATTCTATTATTAAATCTTCAAAAGAAACGGTCCGCATGCATGAAGAGAAAGCAAACAAATTAGACAATAAAAACCGGGAACTTCTTGGAGACCTTGAAAAGACATATGACGACTATACTGCAATCAGCGAATCGTATGAACATCTTTCACAGCATATGGGGGTGACCGATGCTATCATGAAAAAGGCCCAATCGGACAAGGGGGAAAATATTAGAATGACGGGCCTGATACAATCCGGGTTTATCCCAAAATATCCCCCTGAACTGACTGATTGGGAGATCCGTTTCATTTTCAAACAGGCCGGAATAGTCTCCGGTGATATGTTCGATTTTTTCCATGTCGATGATTTAGTCGGGATATTCCTTCTCGATGTTTCTGGGAGCGATATCGGCACCGGTCTCATGACGATTATCGCGAAGAAAATCATCAGGCATTCTTTTATGGATATGCGAGATAAAAAATTGAATGTCGTCATCGATTCCATCAACGCTGAATTTCAGAAACAATTCAAGTTGTGCGAAAAATTAATCAAAGGGGTATTCCTTCGTTTTAATGCCGGTAAAATCGAATATGTAAACGCCGGGCATCCGGATGTTTTGTGTTATACTCCACGGAGCGGTACAGTCATCCCTGTTAAACCGCGTGATTATGTTATCAAGGGATCCATCCTTGGTTATGAAGAGATCAAGTCGTCTTATGAAGTAATACATTTTACTATGAATAAGGGTGATTGCTTATTTTTTTATTCCGACAGCCTGATAGTATCCAGAAACAGGGATCGGGAGGAATACGGGATCGATCGTGTGGTTTCTTCGATTACAGCGGCAGCCAGGTCGGATAATTCCACTGCTGTTGAACTCGTGGCGCAGGACTTCTTCCAGTTTACAGGAACTGAAGAACTTGCCGACGATCTTACCATCATTTCAATAAAGCGTTTGAAATAGAGAAGAGGGGTAAATTTTTTTGATCGTTATCTCGAGCTCGAACATCTTCATCGAAAACAATCGAAATGCATTATTTCCCTGGAGGAGCCCAAAAAAATTAATTTTTTACTTGACAAAACTCAACTGTTTCTATATATAGAAACAGTATGGTTATTATACTCTATCATGAAAACAAAATTATGAATCATGTGAATTTTACATCTATAAAAAATGCAACCTGGTGGTGGCTCTCACAGCAGACATAGCTATTCGTCATGGCATGCTTATGTAGTGAGGCCCGCCGACGGATAGTCAGAGCGGGTTTTTTATTTTCAGATATTTGTATTATAAAGGAGAATCATATGCTGTACCCTTCGCCTTCTGAATTTGCCGAGTTATCAAAAAAATACAAGAGGATGGTCGTATACCGTGAAATTGTCGGGGACCTCGTCACCCCGATAACCCTTTTGAAAAATTTTTCCGATGAAAGACACCTCTTCCTGCTTGAAAGCGCGAACCTCGATAAGAGTTTTTCACGGTATACATTTTTCGGTTTTAATCCGGCAAAAATAATTTCGTATAAGGGGAAGACCCTGACAATCGAAACAAAAGAGCATGGCATCGAAAAACTTTCCGTCAACCCGATAAACTATCTGATGAATGAACTTTCCGGTCAAAATTCCTTTAAAAAACCCGAGATGGGTGATTTCTGCGGCGGTTACATCGGGTTTATGGGGTATGACATGGTAAACTATATGGACAGCCTACGCAACCCTGTCAACGAAGACTGTGAAAACCTTATCATGTCGTTTTTTCAGATAAATGAATTCTATGTGTTCGATAATTTTATGGGAAAATTTTACGCGGCATGCTCGGTACTCACCGGCGGAGATCCCGAGGCGAATTACGCAAATGCGCGGGAGAGAACCCTCGATATGGCGATCGAGATACTGAGTATTCATAAAAAATTTGTGCCTGCAGAGGAATCCTTTAATCTCAAATACGATTTTGACAAATCAGCCTACATGGATACCGTCGGGGACCTGAAGCAGGAAATCATAAACGGGGAATGTATACAGGTAGTGCTTTCGAATAAATACGAGATTGAATGCCAGATTGATCCTATCAATCTCTACCGTGCCATCAGGAACATCAATCCCTCCCCCTATATGTTTTATATAAAAAATGAAGATGAAGTCCTGTGCGGGACGTACCCGGAGGTGCACCTCAAAATATCCAACGGCACAGCGCTCCTGAAACC
>JBFZEZ010000303.1:0-4995 GCA_041306585.1 Spirochaetota bacterium
TTAATAGTATAATATTTTAAGTTCATTTTCCAGGGGAATGTATAGTTTTCAACTATGCATCTGCGGGGGGTTCATGGATCTTTTACTCTTATTCTTCAGCGCATTTGCAGTATGTGTAATAATAATACCCATACTCATATATATCTGCCGAAAATATAATCTTTTCGACAAGCACAACAAACGCAAAATCCACAACGGTAATGTCTCCCGCATCGGAGGCGTCGCAATCTTTTTCGGTTTTGTCATTCCCTTCATAATCGATTTTAAATTGGAAAATTTCAATTTCAATATCTATCTCTACCTCGCCGGCATGGCAGTCGCATTTTTAACCGGTCTCGTCGATGATTTCAAAAACCTCCGGGCCAGATACAAATTATTACTCCAAATACTCGCTGGTCTTCTCGTCTCCCTTTCCGGCCTTGCCATCCATGAGCTGAATTTTTTTAATATCATAACTATCCCCACCGGAATTTTTTCCCATGTCATCACTATCGGGCTCGTCCTGGTGTTCGTGAACGCCGTCAATCTTATCGACGGCATGGACGGACTCGCGGCAGGCCTTGTTTTGATCGCGAATATTTTCATCCTGGTTCTTGCTGTATTGACCGGCAACACGCATATAGCCCTCATGGTGATAATCATATCCGGCAGCATACTCGGCTTTTATCTCTTCAACTTTCATCATGCAAAAATTTTCATGGGGGATTCAGGGGCATATCTGCTGGGATTTATCTATGCAACCCTTCCATTGATGGAAAGAAATGCGGGGCAGATATTCCCGCCGTTTTTTCTGCTGGCGTTGATGATTCTGGTGGTCCCCGCTGCGGATATTTTAAATGTCATATTCATCCGGGTGAAAAGCGGGGTGTGGATTTTCTCACCCGATAAAAACCACATCCACCATCGCCTCATGAGGCTCGGTTTTTCCCAGAAAGGGGTGCTCTACATTCTATATTCCTATACGGTCATGATGGGGCTGTGGGCGATTTTATTTATGTTTATTCCTTCCGCGTTTTATATACTTCTCATAACTGCGAATGTCGCTATGAATATATGTGCGATGTACAGCGTATTCTGGGCCGAGAAGGAATCGGAGCTTACTTCGTATGCGCGTGTTTCCCGGGGGGATAGATATCAGGCTGAGCATTGAGAATGTATATTACCAGTTTCATATTTCCCCATACATCCTGAATCGAATCAACCATCTCTTTTATTTTATCCCATTCGAGACGGTATTCATATCGCTGCTTTTCTCATGCAACACGGATAAGTTCTCCCTTCCCGGCAATGTGACGGGCATAGCTGCTTCCGGGTCTATCAAGTTCAATGAGATCAAACGGATGTTTCAACGCCATCATCAGCTTGCCGCCTGTTTTGAAAAAAAGATGCACTGGCAATCCCTTGACTGCTATGTCGATATCTGAATCTTTATGAAATTCACCAGTCGCAAGAGAGCCGAACAGATAAATTTCAGTGCAGCCGGCATTTTTTAATATTTCAGTAGCTTTTTCGATGTCTTCTTTTATGTCGGGAGGTAATGTTGATAATATGTCCGCCATTGGTTACTCCTGAATAGACAGTTCTTTTCTGGCCCGCCTGATTTCTTTTTCCAGGTTCGGGATTTTTTCAAAACCTAGACCCTTCCAGACTCCTTTTAAGTTTTTTTTTGCTGGTTTCTTGATGTGTTCCCTCTCAAAAAGTGAATCAATATATTTTTTTACTTCACTGAGTTTATTATTTGGAAGCAAATTGATTTCTTTTTGTAATTCAATTTTTTTAATAGTATTTGTTTTCATGGTAGTGACCCAATCTCTAAAGTTATTCCAAATATACCAAGTTGGACTTAAGGGTGTCAATGTAATTATTGATTTGAGTCAGGCGTTTTTCGTTACTACTCATTTTTCGGGGGGGGAATCATTTATTAGGCTACAATATGTCATCCCCGTGCAGACGGGGATCCTTCTCGCTATACGCGAATTAGGGATTACCGCCTGCGCGGGAATGACTTATAATGGACAATTCCCCCCTGAAAATGAGCATAAACCGTTTTTTCACGTTGGTGAATCGGGTATATATCTATTGCGGGGCGGTTGATGTCGCAGAAAATATTTTACCTGTACAAACGAGCAAAACAGGACGTTTTGCGTGGGGCGAGGATGGTTCACGAGGAACCTTCCGCAGCAGCGCATAAAACAACAATGAAAAAAAAGCCAGCCCCGCAATAGATATATACCCGATTCCCCGCTTGATAAAAGGATCGCCCAAGTCGAGTTACTTATTTACCGCATCACCGGGGAACAATATTTATCGAGGGAGCATATTAAATTTCGGGTAATCATTTAATCGGGAGGCAATTGATTTTTTCAGCCCTTCGGATACGCGAATCCGTCGCCACGTTGTCAATGTATCATAGTTTTTTATTGAATTCATTTCTTGAGCCGATTAAACGTGTGCAGCGCATTTCGGCTCCAGCGCTTCGTCCTCGGTCTGAAAAAATCAATTGCCTCCCTTGCTGACGATTTACATGCTATTTGTTTATTCACTAGTGAAAAATATATTGCAATACCCGAAATTTAATATCCCCCCTTTATCGACCAAAAACCCATATCCGAAAAAGATATTGACTTATTCGACCAATAGAGGAAAATAATGGATCATGGTGAGGCAATAATAAATGAATTTTTTCGATAATTTCATGAAAGTGCTCGATGCCCTTCATCAGGAAAAAGTTGAATACATTCTCGTCGGCGGGTTTGCAGTCATCCTGTATGGCCTGCCGCGGGTAACTCAGGATGTTGATATTTTCGTAAGGCCGGATAAAGATAACATCAATGGGCTGAAGCGCGCCCTCGAGTCGGTTTTTGCGGACGAAAGCATTGAAGAAATTTCGCTCGAGATGCTTGAGGAATACCCGGTTGTCCGGTATGGTTCGCCTGACGGATTTTTTATTGACATCATTATCCGACTCGGCATAGCCTTTTCTTACGATGACTTAAAGCATGTGATAAAAGAAATTGAAGGCCACCCGGTAAGGGTTGCAACTGTGAAAAACCTTTATGATATGAAAAAAGACACAGTGCGGCCTATAGATAAATCAGACTCATATTTCCTCTTGGACTTATTGAATAAAAATAAAGGTGATCATTAATGCCGGTCTATCCATTCAAATCATTCGACGAGGCCCAAAAGGCGCTGTGGAATTTTAATCCCGATGACGCCTACTATCGCCGTGTGGCGCAATTGTTTGAACTCGCATTTCGTCTATCTCCGCCGCGATGCAGACGCGGGGTGTTTCCGTTCAGGAGTATCGAAGAAGCTGGATTATCTAAAAATAAGTGAAGAAAACTCCCCCTTTTACTTTCTGACGCACGCATCACTATTGAAACGAAGAAGGACCATCCATCGCTGCTTTCCGATTTTGTTTAAGACGTCGAGTTTATCAGGAAGTTTAATGTGAAGTAATAAAGTAATTTTTTGCGGGATCATATGAGGGATAATTAAAAATGGAACAAAACAAAATTATTGTTTTTGAAAGCAAAAAAATTCGCCGAATATGGCATAATGAAGAATGGTATTTTTCCGTAGTGGATGTCTGCGGAGCATTGACCGATAGCCCTGATGCAGGTGCTTATTGGAGAAAGATGAAACAGAGATTAAAAGACGAAGGAAGCGAGGTCGTGACATTTTGTCACGGACTGAAATTAGAAGCGTCTGACGGTAAAAAATATGCTACCGATTGTACGAATACCAAAAGTATGTTTCGCATCATTCAATCTATTCCTTCTCCAAAAGCAGAGCCATTCAAGATAGATGGCGGTATCCTTGATCTCGGATTACAGTCAGATATCAAGGATTTCGAGAATTCAATTCAATTTTATGCTGCTAAAAAAGAAGGTGTTGATGTTTTAATAACCCGGAATAAAAAGGATTATCCGAAACATTCAATGTCGATAATGACCCCTTCGGAATTCATTAAATCTCAGGCGAAATAAAGGCTCACAACATGTACCAACTCGGCTTAAAACTCTGGTCAACCAACAGCGGCTACTTCGACGACGCAGTCAGGATGTATAACGAAGGGGTGTATCACTATATCGAACTCTTTGCGGCTCCCGGTTCATATGCTGACACGATAGGACTCTGGAAAAAGGTGGATGTCCCGTTCCTCATCCACGCGTCTCACAGCACAACAGGGTGCAATCTCTCCCTGAAGGAACATGAGGCGACAAACACAAGAATGGCGAGGGAGTCCTTTATGTTCGCGGACGCACTCAATGCCCCTTACGTAATTTTTCATCCGGGGATTTTCGGCACCATCCAGGAGACAGCGCGGCAGATATCTGTTCTTAATGATCCGCGTATGCTGATAGAAAATAAGCCGTACCTGGGACAAAAGGATGAAGTATGCGTGGGATATAGTGCGGAGGATATTGATTACGTGATGAAAAAAACGGGCATCAGATTTTGTCTCGATATCGGACATGCCATATGTGCTGCGAATTCATTAAAAAAACCGCCTGTTGCTTATATTAAAAACCTGATGAAGTTAAACCCTGTCCTCTATCACATATCCGACGGCGATTATGCCGGGGTATATGATTCTCACGAACACCTGGGGGCTGGGACATACCCGTTCGATGAAATTATCCCGCTCCTCCCGAAAGACGCGCGCATAACCCTTGAGACGAAGAAAAACAGCACAACGTCGCTTTCCGACTTTCCGGCTGATGTTGAGTTTATGAAGAAATTTGATGGACAATGATTTTTTCGGGATCAATCCGCCCGGTTTTTATTCCGAAATCCGAAAGGGTTGAATTACTGTCGGCAAGGTCGAATTTATTGAAATTTTTTCCTATCATGCCCATGATTATCCTCAATTCAGTACTTCTTCATTCTCAAGAGATTCCACCAGATCAAGGGCTCTATCGAGATTATAATGAGAGGGCTTGCCTAGTGCAAATTCCGGACATGAATATTTCCTGGGGGATTTGTTCG